>JABDQB010000067.1 GCA_013042495.1 Gemmatimonadota bacterium | reverse complement strand
TTCGGATCCGGTACAGCATGTAGTCCTCGAACGTCAGCCGCAGCTCGCGCTTGAACATAGGATCCGAGACCTGGAACTGGCCGGCCATGATGCTGACACCGCTGCTCCAGACGTCCGTGAACTGGAGGTACGCGTCCTCGAGGCCCGCGATCTCGCCCCGCTCGCTGAGGAAGAAATAGATGTAGTAGCTCACGTTGTTGGCGATCGGTCCGCCGGACAGCAGCTTGATGCCCCACGGGAACGAGAGGTCGTTGGACACGGCATCGGAATCGCCGAGCGTGTTGGCCTGCGCGTATCCGTCGAACCGGATCGCCAGCGGCACGTCCTTCATGAGGCGAAGGAGTGGATCGCCCGTGTCGATCGTATCCCGGGGCTCCTCCTGTGACGAGATCTGAAAGCCGTTGCCTGCAAACGTGTTTCCGAACTCCGTGAGCCTGGGCATCGGGGCGTGGCACACACTGCAACTGAATCCGTACTTGCGGGCGAAGGCGGGGATCTCCGAGTGGCCCTCCCCAAGGGTGATACGACCCGGGGAACGAGTGTCCGCGCCCAGCGGGGCCGAAGGAGCGGAGAGAAGGACCAGCAGGATCGACGGAACCAGGCGGGACAGGACACGCATCGGACGCCTCCAGCTAGCGCGAGCGGACTTCGAACGGCGGGGCGGACCACGCGTGGTGGCCCGCCCCGGTTGAAGTGCAGACTGATGGTGCCTGACGTCAGCGATCGGCGACCGGAGCGTAGTCCCTGTCGTCGTAGCCGATGAAGACCTGCCGCGGACGCGCGATTCTCTGGTCACCGTCCATCAGCATCTCGTTCCACTGGGCCAGCCAGCCGGCGGTCCGCGGGATCGCGAACAGCACCGGGAACATGGCCACCGGGAAGCCGAGCGCCTGGTAGATGATGCCCGAGTAGAAGTCGACGTTCGGATACAGGTTCCGCTTCACGAAGTACTCGTCTTCGAGCGCGATCCGCTCGAGCTCGATCGCGATGTCGAGCATCGGGTTGGTGCCCGTGACCTTGAATACTTCGGGCGCCATCTCACGCAGAATCCGCGCGCGTGGATCGTAGTTCTTGTACACGCGGTGGCCAAAGCCCATGAGTCGGAAGTCGCCAGCCTTCACACGAGTGATGTAGTCGGGAATCTGATCCACGTGGCCGATCTCGCGGAGCATCCGGAGCACCATCTCGTTGGCCCCACCGTGCAGCGGCCCGTAGAGCGCGGCGGCTGCCGCTGAAAGCGAGCAGTACGGATCGGAATGCGAGCTGCCCACCGCGCGCATCGCGTTGGCGCTGCAGTTCTGCTCGTGATCCACGTGCAGGATGAACAGGACGTCGAGCACCTTCTCGAGGATCGGGTTAGGCTCGTACTTCAGCTCGGTCGTCTTGTACATCATGTTGAGGAAGTTGCCCGCGTAGCTCAGGTCGTTGTCCGGATAGACGTACGGCAGACCCCGGCTGTGCCGGTAGGTGAACGCCGCTATCGTGCCGACCTTGGCCACCAGGCGGTGAATCTGCTTCAGGCGGACTTCCGGATCCTCGATGTTGCGCGCTTCGGGATAGAACGTGGAGAGCGCCGCCAGCGAGCTGACGAACATGCCCATGGGATGGGCGTCGTGCCTGAAAGCGGCCATCAGCTGCTTCAGGTTCTCGTGCACGAACGTGTGGTGCGTCACCTCGTAAACCCAGCGATCGAGCTCGTCCTTGGTCGGAAGCTCCCCGAACAGAGAAAGGTACGCGACCTCGAGGTAGTTGCTCTTCTCGGCCAGTTGCTCGATCGGATACCCACGATACCGCAGGATTCCTTTCTCACCGTCGATGAACGTGACGGCGCTCTTGCAGGAGGCGGTGTTCGTGAAGCCCGGATCGTAGGACAGCATTCCGAAATCCGTTTCGGTCGCCTTGATCTTGCGAAGTTCCTTCGCCGGAATCGCCGCTCCATACTCGGGATACGTCCCGTACATGATCGGGAGCTCGTACTCCGTCTGGGTCCGGTTGTCGATGATGGTGAGAGTGTCGGCCATCGTTTGGTCTCCTGTGATCTCTTTGCCTGCGGGTGCAGTGGCGGACTCTGGCATCGGAACTTCTCCCGGGGGAGTCTGGATTCCCCCCTTGCAGTGACTCGGACGGCGTGGCCGCCCGAGGGCAGGTGCGGAATCGATCGCTGCGCCGAGCGCGAGTCCCGAGGGGAAAAACTCGCCAATCCGGAAGCGCGTGTCGGATTCCAAAAGCGGTCCAACACATTATTCACGTGCAAATCCGGGACCACCGGGTCCCGCGACCGCACGGAGTTCGAGTGCTTCCTCTCACCAGGAGCCGGGGCTGCACCGGTCCTCGCGACACGACCTGTAACACCATGGCTGGAAAGAGGTTCCGCGCACGCGGGGTGCAGCTCCTTCGGTTCCGGGCCGGCTGCGCGAGATCCGGTCCGTTACCTCGGACGTCCGGCGCTCGTACCATTTGGGACAAAGTGGCGGACCCTCTATCACGACGTGTCGGACACATTGACGCAGACGGTCTGCCGGGGGGCTCTCGAAGTGGTGTCGCCGGGTGCTGGCGCGACACACAAAGAAGAGGGGCAGCCCAACCGGGCCGCCCCTCCGTTTGAGGAAAGTGGTGTAAGAATTACGGCGCGGGCGCCGTCATCCCAAGCGCGCTCATCTGGTCCGTGTCCAGCGGGGTCATCCAGAACTCCAGCACCTGGATCGTGTCGGCGCCCGCCTTCA
>JABDQB010000060.1 GCA_013042495.1 Gemmatimonadota bacterium | reverse complement strand
CCGCTTCCGCATCGCGTACGTCTCGTAGCCACGGCCCGCCCGGGCCCGCGGGCGGAACCAATGTGTTCGGTTTCGGTACACATCGGTGCGAAACCGGACAACCGACTGTTTTACAGGCGTGGCCATTCGCCAACGTAAAGTACTATCCCACAATTACCTGACGGTTTCGTGCGGTGTGGCACGGCCGTTGCCGTTGAAACGTCCTGCCGTATCGGTTCGTAAGGCTGGGTCCCGGTACGGAGGAGGGGCACATCGTCTTCCTTTCGCGGCCTGCCGGAGGGGTGGGGTCGCAGCCGGGTTTCGTACCGTCGTGGCGGTGGCGGTGAGACGTCTGGCCATTCAGCGCCGAGAGACAGAGATGGAACATCCGAAGGATGAGGCGGAGGCAACGCCGACCGGCATGACGCGCGACCGCGTTCGGCCCCGGGTCGTGGAGGGGAACGAGCGTCGTCGCCTGTCACTCAAGAAAGACCAGGGACGGGGACCAGGTGCAGGCTCCGGCAGCGGCGGAGACCCGGTTTCGGATTCCCGCGTGTCGAGGATGGACATCAAGCGGGCGCCAAAGGGCAAGAAGAAGCGCAACATCTACATCGGACTCGGCGTCGTCGCTCTCCTCGTGGTGACCTTCCTGCTGTCCCAGTTGGAACCCGCTGCTCCTACCGTGGACCGGAACGTCATCGTCCAGGGAACCGTCGAACGAGGCGAGATGGTGCGCGAGGTACGGGGATCTGGCACGCTCGTGCCGGAACGCGTTCAATTCGTCGCTGCCGTGACGGCTGGACGGGTCGAGTCCGTGCACTTCGAACCCGGGCAGGTGGTGGATGCGGAGGACATCCTTGTCGTGCTTTCGAACCCCGACGTCGAACTCCAGGTTCTCGAGGCCGAGCAGCAGTGGACGGCGGCCCGGGCGACGCTGGTCTCGCTTCGGGAGAACCTCGGATCCGGCGTCCTTTCGCAGCAGGCGGCCGTGGCCGACGCGCGGGCCCGGTTCCGCGAGGCCGAACGGCAGGCCGAGGCTTACGCGAGCATGGTCGACAACGAGTGGGTTTCGGAAGACGAGTTTCAGAACGCCCAGGACAACGCCAGCTCTCTCCAGGAGCGGCTGCGCACCGAGACGGCCCGTCTCGATCTCCTGAACGAGACCATCGACGAGCGCCTCGCCGTTCAACGCGACCAGGTGGCACGGCTGGCGAATATCAATCGGTATTACCAGGAGCGGGCCGCCAACATGCAAGTCAGGGCGGGAGCGGAAGGCGTGTTGCAGGACTTCGATCTCGAGGTCGGACAGTGGGTTCAGTCGGGCACTACATTGGCTCGCGTCGCCCGGCCCGAAAGACTCAAGGCGGAGCTCCGGATTCCTCAGACGCAGGCGCGTGACGTACAGGTGGGTCAACTGGCTTTCATCGACACGCGTACGGACACGATCCCGGGCCGGGTCCGGCGTGTGGATCCCAACGTGCAGGGTGGATCCGTTCTCGTCGAAGTCACGCTGGAGGGCGACCTGCCTGCCGGCGCCAGGCCCGACCTGAACATCGACGGCACGGTGGAACTCGAGCGCTTGAGCGACGTGCTCCACGTGGGGCGCCCCGCATACGGTCAAAGCCACAGTACGGTAAGCCTGTTCCGGGTGATCGAGAATGGAAACGGCGCCGAACGCGTGACGGTGCAATTGGGTCGCAGTTCGGTGAACCAGATAGAGGTCGTCGAAGGCCTCCGAGAGGACGATGTGATCATCCTGTCGGACATGTCCCGTTACGATGACGCGGACCGGGTACGCATTCGGTAGACCCGACCCCCGCCGCGTCGCAGCACGAGAGGGCCGCAAATGCAGAACGGTACGCCTCTGATCCGGATGGAAGGCGTCAAGAAGGTCTTCCTCACGGAGGAAATGGAGACGCATGCCCTGGCGGACATCCACCTGGAGATTCGTGACGGCGAATTCGCCGAAGTGATGGGGCCGTCGGGGTGCGGAAAATCCACCCTGCTCTCGCTGGTCGGCCTTCTCGATACGCCGACCGAGGGGGGGTACTGGCTCGACGGAGAGGACGTGGCCAACCTGACGGCCTCGGAGCGGGCTCGCGTCCGGAACCGGCATATCGGGTTCATCTTCCAGGCCTTCAACCTGATCGGTGACCTCACGGTCTACGAGAACGTCGAGCTCCCGCTTACGTACCGCGGCATGGCCGCCGCCGAGCGAAAGGAGC
>JABDQB010000057.1 GCA_013042495.1 Gemmatimonadota bacterium | reverse complement strand
CTGTGGTTCCTCCTCGCTCGGAAGCGTCGCACTCGTATAGATGCCGAGCCCGAGCGCCGCCGCGAGAAGGAGGGGCGTTAGCTTGGATGTGAGAAAGGCGTCCGCCAGGCGGCCTGCGATCTGGGTCTTCATCGGCCATGCTCCTGCGTGAAGACCCATCCGACGACGTTCGTTCCGCGCACCGCCGCGCCGTCAACCAGTCCGGGTTCCGGGTCCCGTACGACGAGAGCGCCCTCGCCCAGCCCGGCCAACACTTCAACGGCGTCGTCGCCGCGCCGACCCGTTCGAATCCAGCGCAAGCGCGCGACATCTTCGTCGACCACGTACACTCCGGCGAGCTGGCCTCGGCGAATGACCGCATCGGAGGGCACCCAGGCGCTGGCTTCGCCCCGACCAGCAAACTCCAGGCGCACGAACGAACCGGCGACGGGTTGATCCCCGGGGGAATCGAACGTCGCCTCGACCCGGAAGCGGTGGCTCGCGAGGTCGATTACCGGTACGACTCGCCGCACGGTGGCGGGCCACCGGGCCCCGCTTCCGGTGGCTACGACGGTCACGGGCTCGCCCTCCGCCACGCCCACCATCGTCGCGGGGAGGTCCGCCTCGAGCTTCACGCCGCCGGTGCCAGAAATCACGAGTACCGGCCGACCCGGTACCGCCAGGTCACCGGGATCGGCGTACCGGGCGGTTACGGTACCGGCAAACGGGGCCTCCATCGACACGTACCCCCGGGCCGAGTGCGCTTCGGCCAGCATGGCCTCCGCCGTTCGAAGAGCGGCCTCCGCCTGGTCCAGCTCCTGGCGCGTCGCCGCACCGTCCCGCTCCAGGTTCTGAAGACGATCGAAGGTGCGCCGCGCTGCCACCGTCTGCGCTTCTGCCCGCGCCACGGCCGACTCGACGCCCGACGCTTCCAGGCGAACGAGCACCTGCCCCCTCCGAACACTGGACCCCACGTCTACCCGGATCGACTCGATCGTGCCGCTGGCCCTGGTCGCCAGACTGGCGGTTTCCCGGGCCACGACGCGGGCCGGAATCTGCGTACCACTCTCGGCCGAAACCGCCGCGCTCACGTCGACCGTTCCCGCGGCGTCGATCGCTTCCACTTCTCCCGGCTCTTCCCGGCCACAAGCCGCCAGGGATCCCAAGAGCACCGGCATTAACAGCATCGTGTATAGCTTCATCGGTCGTTCCTGTCCTGGTGCAGCGTGGTGACGAATCGGAGACGCGCCTCGGCCATGCGCAGCCCCGCCTGAGAATCGATTGCCCGGCTCTTGGCTTGCGCCCGCCGGGACTCCGCCTGGAGGAGATCAGAGGCCGTCGCCAAGCCTTCCTCGAATCGGCGACGCATCAGTTCGGCTCCAGCCTCGGCGGCCGCGTCAGCGGCGAGCGTCGCCGCCACGGCTTGCCTGGCGGCGCTTACTCCACCGCGAGCCTCCGCGAGCTCGGCTTTCGCCTGCCGCAGGGCCTCGTCGTAACGCGTTTCCGCGATGGCCTGCGACGCGTCGGCCCTCTGCTTGTCTTTTGACCGGCTGAACCCCGAGAAGATGTTCCATGTGAGCCCGACTCCGACGGTCCAGTTGTCCCCGTCCTTCCGGAATGCCTCGGAGGCGTGGATTCCGTAGTTGGCGAACACTCCGATTTCGGGCAGATACTGGCGTCCGGATCGCCGGGAACCGGCCGCGGCGGCATCCCTCGTTCTGGAGAGAGCTAATAGATCGGCCCGGATCGACGGATCGAAAGCCTCTGAGTCGTCCGCGTCCGCAGCCGCCGGTCCGGGCGCCTCCAGGCGGAGTGAGTCGGTGAGCACCAGCGGATCCGCCGCTTCTCCTCCGAGAAACACGGCCAGCCGGCGACGTGAGTCCGCGTCCATGCGCTCGGCATCCACGCGCCGGGCCACCGCGAACGCGAAATCGGCCTCTGCCTGAAGAAGATCGGCCCGCGTCAGAACACCCTCTCCGACGCGGCGAGAGAACACGTCCCGGTTCGCCGCAGACGCCGACTCGGCGTCCAGGGCAGCCTGCAACTGGGCCCCGGCGCGCTGCGCCTCGCGGTAAAGCACCTCTGTTTGCGTGCGGGTCGCCTCGCGCATTCGAGTCGCCGACCAGTCCGCTGCCTCGGCTTCGAGCGACGCGGCTCCCCGGGCGGTCCAGTCGGCCGGGCTGAAGACCTTCCACTGGAGCGAGATACGATTCACCCAGTCGTTGATGGGCTCCGGGTTGTTCAGGGCCGCGACCTCGAAGTCGGGCTCGCTGAAGCTTCCCTGGCGCAGCTTCGTGCCGAACACGAAGACCGGATCGTTGGAGCGGACGAATCCGCTCTCGAAATCGAGGCGGGGCCAGTAGACGGCCGAGGCCCCCCCGGCCGCAGCCCTGGCCATGTCGGCTTGTGCCGAGGCCACCCGGAGGCTGGCGTTGCCGGCCAGCGCCTCGTCCAGTGCCATCTCGAGACTGAGAGGCCTTCCGTGTCGGGTCTCCTGGGCCAGGAGAGCGGGATTACCGACCAAAGCGAAAATGGCCAGGGCCGCCACGAGGCCCGACTTCCGACGACCAACTGTGGAGCCCGAGCCCCCGTTCATGCCATTCATGGTT
>JABDQB010000051.1 GCA_013042495.1 Gemmatimonadota bacterium | reverse complement strand
GGTCACCTGTGGCGCCATGGAAGTCTGCGTCGATGAGGTTTGCACGCCATCGGCAATGGTTTTCGTCAGCAGCATCACGTCGGACGCGGCCCTTGGTGGTCCTCGCGGCGCCGATGTCACCTGCGCTGTGCTGGCACTGGACGCTGGTCTAGGCGGATACTGGATGTCCTGGACCTCCGATCCGTGCACGTCGCCGTTCAAGCGTTTTGAGAAGTCGACGATTCCGTATCGCATGATGGACGGGTCGGAGATCTCGCCAAGCTGGGACCGAATGACGATGGATCCGCCACCATCTGGAATGGGTTATCTCGGCAACTCGATCGACATCGACGAGAACGGCAACATCCCCGGGACCACTCAGGAGTGCGCCGGCTCAGTGAACCCCGTGCAGGGCTGCTTCGTCTGGACGAACACCAATGTCGAGGGTCGAGTCGACGCGTTGGGCAACAACAATGGGTGTCTGGGCCTCACGACCGACAACAGCGCCTTTGCGCCGTCGACCGCGGGCAAGATTACGAGCGTGGCCAAGGGCTGGACGGACGGCGCGTTCTGGAACTGCGGAATCGACAACCTGCGGCTCTACTGCTTCGAACAGTCGGTCGCGGACCCGATTCCATAGCCCCGGTTAGCTCTCTTCGTCGCTCGGAGGCGCGGCGGGCTCATCTTCGGGTTCGGGCTTCTTCGGGGGCGGCGGTGGCTCGCCGTATTCGTCCATGAGCTTTCTCTTCAGCTTGTCGAGAAGCATGCGCTCGATGTAGCTCGGCATCGCGGGAATTTGGATCACGGCGCGGATCGGGCCGCCGCCCTGGTCCTCGATGCGAACGAGCTCGACGCTGCCGGGGTACATGCGGCCGTCATCGCGGTAGTCGAAGAGGAAGTACCCAACCTCCTGGTCGCGGTCCTTGATCGGGTAGTCCTGGTCGACGCGGATGAGCCGAATCGCGGCGCCCCAGACTTGCTCGTAGCTATGCCGAAAGTCCTGGGTCTTCTTCGCCTGGCCAGTGGCCGGCGTCAGGAGCGCGACGGTCATCAAGATCGGAGCCCAGAGCTTCATCGGGGCCCACGCTACCGAACCCCCCAGCTCAGTCCAGAAAAGCGCGGAACAGACCCGGTCTCGTCCTCGGTCCCGGTCTCGTCCTCGGTCCCGGTCACTGCCGCTGACACTGACACTGACGCTGCCGCTGCCGCTGACACTGCCGCTGTCCCTGACACTGTCCCTGTCACTGTTCCTGCTTCGCCAGCTCCTCCACCATCGGCATCAACTTATCCCGCGTATTGAGCGAGGGGTCGTCGATGACCCGGTCCAGGAGCGTTCGGAGAATCTCCCCAACGATCGGCCCTGCGCCGCCCTCCAGGTGCTCGATGACATCGTTGCCTCCAATGGCGAGGTCCTGGGTGCTGAGCGCGTTGCCCTCTTCGATGCTCTTGTCGATTCGGCCTCGTAGCTCCTTCAACGCCGCCAACTCTTCCTCGACGTCGCGCCCCTTGCCGAGCGCGTCCGCTTCCCCCAGTCTCAGCAAGGGGTCGACGCGTTCGGTGCCCACCCGCTTGATGAACCTGCGCACCGCCGCGTCCGTCCATTCAGGGCTGTAGCAAATCAAGTGGTGCCGAACGAGGCCCACCACCAGGTCGCGCTCCTGATTCGAGAAGCGGTAGTCGCGAAGCCATCGCTCGGCCATGTCAGCGCCGACTTTCTCGTGATGATAGAAGGTCCAGTCCCCGGTCTTGTCGGATCTGGCGCGCGTTCGCGGCTTGGCGACGTCGTGAAGGAGCGCCGCGATTCGTTCGACCGGGTCCGCCGCCGATTCGTCGAGCACACGCATGGTATGATTCCAGACATCATAGGCGTGCCATTGGTTCTGCTCGCAGCCCACCTGCTCCAACAGCTCCGGATAGGTCACCTCGAGGATGCCGGTACGACGCATGACCTCGAACGCGCGCGACGGAGTCTTCGCCTTCATCGCTTTCATCCACTCGTCTCGGACGCGCTCCGGGCTGACCTTTCGAAAGGTGTCCAGCGCGGCGCGAAAGGCGGCCTCGGTGGGTGGGTCGAGCTCGAAGTCGAGCGTGGCCACGAAGCGCGCGCCCCGAAGAATCCGAAGCCCATCTTCCTGGAAGCGCTCGCTTGGTTCCCCAACGGCACGAATGACTTTGTTCCGCATGTCGGCCAGCCCACCGAAGGGATCAACCAGCTGCCCGTCGACCGGGTCGTAGGCGAGGGCATTCACGGTGAAGTCCCGCCGCGCCAGATCGCGATCGATGTCGTCGACGAAGACCACGTGATCCGGTCGCCGTCCGTCCGAATAGGCGCCCTCCCCGCGCAAGGTGGTCACTTCGAAGGGC
>JABDQB010000037.1 GCA_013042495.1 Gemmatimonadota bacterium | reverse complement strand
GGAATACCCTTTACGTGTGGGACATCACGACGCGAAACGCTCCGTTCCTGACCGATTCGGTCCGGGTGGACGCGCGCGTCGTGAATGACGTCAAAGTGCGAGAGGACGGCACCCTGGCGATCATCACGCACGAGGCCTCCAACGACGGTCTGAACGGGATCACGCTGCTCGACCTGGCGGATCCGAAGGCACCGGTCGTGATCACCAGGTTCGTGGCCCCGGACCTGGCACCAGGCATTCACAACGTATGGATCGCCGGAGACTACGCGTACCTGGTCGTGGACGGTGCCGTGCCGAGCTCGGGCCTCAGGGTTCTGGACATTTCGGATCCAGCGAACCCGCAGATCGTGGCGTCTTTCTATGGCGGTGGCAGCTTCCTGCACGATGTCTACGTACGTGATGGCCTGGCCTTCCTCTCACACTGGTCCACCGGCCTGGTCATCCTCGACGTGGGCAATGGCATCGCCGGCGGATCTCCCATCAATCCGGTCGAGGTCAGCCGCATAGCCATCCCGGGATACGAAGTGCACAACGCGTGGTACTGGCCGGAGTCCGGGTACGTCTTCCTGGGTGACGAGATCCGCGTACCAGGAACGGTGCGGGTGGTAGACGTGAACGACCTGGCCTCCCCACGCGAGGTGGCCAGCTTCACCCTGGCCGGCGCTGCCCCGCACAACTTCTGGGTGGATGAGGCGGCGGGGATCGCGTACTTCTCGTGGTACGAGAACGGAGTTCACGCCGTGGACGTGTCGGGCCGGCTGCTGGGAGAACTCGACAAGCAGGCCAGGCAGGTGGCCAGCATCCAGTATGACGTAGGCGGTGCTTGTGTTTCGACCTCCGGAACGTGCAGCTGGGCTCCCCAGTTGCACGACGGATTCATCTATGTCTCGGATTTGAATAGCGGCCTATGGGTACTTCGTCCGACGTTTTGATTCGCAAGGGCGCGCTCTTCGCAGTTCTCGCCGCCCTGGTCGCCGGTTGCTCGAGCGATTCCAGCGACCCGAACGGTCCGGCCGACCGGGATCTCACGGGCGAGCGCCTGTACGTGACGTCGGGGTTCACCGACGAGGTGCTGCGCATCGACCCGTCAGACGGATCGACGGTGAGTCGCATTCCCACCGAGCGCAGGCGTGACGAGGTGGACGAACCGCACGCGGTAGTGATCAGTCCTGATCGCAGGCATTGGTATGTGACGGTGGCGCACGGCGAGCCCACGCTCTGGAAGTACGAGACGGCCGGCGATCGGCTGGTGGGTCGCGTAACCCTGCCCACGGCGGGGGCCGCCCGGATCGGGATTACGCCAGATGGTACGCGTGCCTTCGTTCCCGACTACGATCGCTCGCAGCCCGGGGTCCCGAGCCGCGTGGCCGTGGTCGACGTCGCCGACCTGTCGGTGGTGGCGACGCCCGTCGTTTGCGGGGGTCCGCACCACGCACAAGTGAATCCGGCCGGCGAGGTCGTGGCGATCGCGTGCAGTCTGAGCGACGAGATTGTCCTCCTGGACGTCAGCACTCTCGAGGAGCGAGGTCGATTCCCTGCGGGCCCGGAAGCGGGACCCCCGGGAGCGCCCGTGCTGAAGCCGCTGAACCTGGACTGGTCACCCGATGGTGAGACGATATGGGTGGGTCTGCACCTCGCTGATGCGGTGCGTGCGTTTCGTCCCGACGGCGAGATCGTCGGGACAGTAGCGACGGGGACTCGACCCGCGCAGATCGCGCTCACCGCGGATGGAGGGACACTGGTGATCGCAAATCGCGGAGATGCCTCCCTTTCGCTCGTCAACACGGAACTGCTGGCCGAGACGGCCCGGATTCCGCTGGGGGCGGCGCACCCGCACGGCCTGGCGTTGGACGATGCCGGCCAGCGGGCGTTCGTATCCTGCGAGGGCACGCCCCAGACTTCGGGCCGCGCCGTTGCCGTGAGCCTGGAGACCCGGTCGGTGTTGTGGTCCGCCGAAGCAGGCGCCTACACCCTCGGCGCCGCCTACACCTCCGCGGCGGTGGATTGATCCGCGATCACTTCCAGGACCCGCTCGAGACTCGCCTGGGCCTGGTCCGCCACGTCCCGGATCTCGGGAGCATCGGCGATGTCCATCATTGCGTGGGGGCGTACGCACGATACCTCGGAGCCGCCTTCGGCAGCCGCTACGACCACATTGCAGGGCAGCATCAGGCCGATGTTGTCATCGGCCGAGAGCGCCTGGTTCGCGAGCACCGGATTGCACGCCCCGAGGATCACGTACGGGCGAAAATCAACTCCGAGCTTTGCCTTGAACGTGGCGGCGACGTCGATGCTCGTGAGTACGCCGAAGCCCTGCTCCTTCAGGGCTGCGGTCACGAGTTCGATCGCCTCGTCGAAAGCGACTCCCGGCAAGCTTCGGTGCATACTGTATTCGGTGTTTTCCATGATTGATCTCCGTCGTTTTCTGGCTCTCGGGCGCGCCACACTCGGACGCTGTCCTATCGTGCGTAAGAACGAGAGGGGCCGCAATCGATCAAACGTACCACCGTCGCTGCGAAACTACTCCCGTCCGGTGGCCGACGACCGTACCTTGAACCTCATGCAAGACCTCCGTCCCGTCCGACTGTTTCTGGTTGCCGCCTCCCTGATGCTCGCCGCCTGCGGGGGAACGACGCCTCCGCCCATGACGAGCGTCAGCGAGAACTGGTCCGAGCAGGGAGTCGCTTCCTGGTATGGCCCCGGGTTCAATGGGAAGCGCACGGCCTCGGGCGAGGTCTATGACATGGAGGAGATGACGGCCGCCCACAAGCGTCTCCCGTTCGGGACACGCGTGCAGGTCCAGAACCTGGACAACGGGCTTCGGACCGAAGTGCGAATCAACGACCGAGGGCCGTTCGTGGATGATCGTGTCATCGACCTCTCCATGGCCGCCGCTCGGGAAATCGAAATGCTGGGTCCGGGAACCGCGAGGGTCAGAATCTCCGTTGTGGAGATGTCGGCGATGCTGACCTGCAGCCTCGTCCAGATAGGTGCCTTCTCCGATGCGGCCAATGGGGCGAGCGTGGCGCGCAGCTTCCAGGATCGGGGGCTTCGGGTCGTTCAGCGTACAGGGCCGGACGGGCTAACCCGCGTCTTTCTAGGTCCATACGACGATCTGGAACAGGCAGAGCGGGCGCGGGACCGCTATGATGGGATGGTACGACCCTGCGACTGAGCCGGCCCCGGGTCTGAACCGTCAGCGAGAAACAAGGTCGACCGGGCCGGGTATTGATCTGAACCGCGCATGAGGGGCGGGATTTTTTTCCGGAGGCGCTACGCCTACGGACTACGGAGGAACAACATGACACGTGGCCCGTTCGTTTCGAGGGCACTGCTCTTCATCCTGACGCTCCTGCTGGGAGCGGCCATCCTGCCGGCCTCCGCCGAGGCCCAGTACTTCGGTCGCAACAAGGTCCAGTACAAGACCTTCGACACCAAGGTCCTGGAAACCGAACACTTCGACATCTACTACTACCCCGAGATGGAAGCCATCGTCCAGGGAGCGGGACGGATGGCGGAACGGTGGTACGCCCGCATCGGTCGTCTGCTCGACCACGAACTCAAGGGCAGGCAGGCCCTGATCCTGTACGCCAGCCACCCGGACTTCGAACAGACGAACGCGGTGTTCGGACAGATCGGTGAATCGACGGGTGGTGTCACGGAAGTCCTGAAGCGCCGGATCGTGCTTCCGCTCGCGGGCACGCTGGCCGAGTCGGACCACGTCCTCGGGCACGAGCTCGTGCACGCATTTCAGTTCGACATCACGAGTCTTTCGGGTGAGGGAGGCATCGGCTTTCGTGGCCCCACCGCCCTCCTCCTGCCGCTTTGGTTCGTCGAGGGAATGGCCGAGTATCTGTCCGTCGGACCGGTCGACGCTCACACCGCCATGTGGATGCGGGACGCGGCGGCGTGCAACTGCCGGCTTCCGACGCTGCGCGATTTGACGACCCGGCAATGGGAGTACTTCCCCTACCGCTGGGGGCAAGCGTTCTGGGCCTTCGTGGCCGGGAAGTGGGGAGACGAGGCCGTTGGCAAGGTACTCAAGGTTGCCGGGCGGTCGGGGAATCCGGAGCAGGCGCTGGAAGCCGTTCTCCAGATCCCGATTCCGCAGTTGGAAGCGGAATGGCACGAGGCGATTTACGACGTCTACGCGTCAGTGGCCGAGGATGCTCTCGGTGATCGGGCGGATTTCGCGTACGCCGTTCCCGAGTCCCCGGACGATGACAGGGATGCCGCGCCTGACGACGAGGGCGCCGAGCCGGGCGCCGAGCCCGAGGACGTGAAGTCGCTGCCGGACCTCAAAGACCTGCCCCCTCTGCCGCAACACGGCAGCGCCACCCAGGTGATCTCCCAGAAGATGGGCGGTGGCGGGTTGAACGTGGGGCCGTCGCTGAGCCCGGATGGCTCGCGCGTGGTGTTCCTGTCCGAGAAGGACCTCTTCGCCATCGAGATGTTCCTGGCGGACGCCGAGACCGGGAAAGTGATCCGTCGGCTCACCAAGTCGGCCACGGATTCGCATTTCGAGAGCCTCCAGTTCATCAACTCCGCCGGTGCGTGGAGCACCGACGGCAGGCACTTCGCCTTCGGCGTCGTCATCAAGGGACGTCCGGCGATCACGGTCGTCGAGGCCGAGACCGGCAAGAAGGTGAAGGAGATCCGCTTCGAGCAACTCGGAGAGGTTTACACGCCTTCGTTCTCTCCAGATGGTCGAAGCGTCGTGTTCGCGGCGATCGTGAACGGGTACACGGATCTGTTCATCCTGGATCTCGAGACCGAGCAGCTGCGCAGGCTGACCTCGGACTTCTACTCCGACCTGCAACCATCATGGTCGCCCGACGGCGGCGCCATCGCGTTCGTCACGGACCGGTTTACCACCGACCTGTCCGCGCTCAGCTACGGCAACTATCGGCTCGGGTTGATCGACCCCGACACGGGAGAGATCCAGGCCATGCCCGTTTTCGGTGTCGGAAAGCACATCGATCCTCAGTGGGCTCCCGACGGCCAGAGCCTGTACTTCGTGACCGACGTCAGCGGAATCAGCAACGTCTACCGCTACGAGTTCCAGGGCGGAAACCTGTACCAGGTCACCGACCTGGTGACCGGCGTCAGCGGGATTACGGCCCTCAGCCCGGCGATCTCTTCGGCCAGCGCGGCCAACCGCCTCGTGTACACGGCGTTCGAGCGCGGAGACTACAATCTCTACCGGATCGACTCGGAGGAGGAGTTGGAAGGGGAACCGATCGAAGAGGCGATCGCGGGCGCGAGCCCCGCCATGCTGCCGCCCCAGGACCGGTCTCCCGGACTGGTGAGCGTCCTCCTCGATGAGCCGGAACTGGGCCTGGCCGATACCCTGACCTTCGCGGGTGCTCCCTACAAGCCCGGAATCACGCTGGACTTCGTCAGTCAGCCACAGCTGGCGGCGGGAGCGGATCGATACGGTGCGTTCCTGGCCGGTGGGATCTCACTCTACTTCAGCGACATGCTCGGAAACCGCAACCTGAGTACGCTGTTCAACATCAACACGGCGAACGGCAACCTGCTGCGCAGCTCCGCGCTGGTAGTCGCGTACGAGAATCGGCGAACGCGCTGGAACTGGAACGCCGAAGTCGGCCAGATTCCGCTGGTCACCCGCCGGTTCGGTCTCCAGGTCGACGACATCAATGGCGTATACCTCGAGACCGAGCTCCGCGAGTGGCAGGTCAATCGCGTGGCGAATGTGGGAATGAGCTACCCGATCAGCCGGGCCAACCGGGTCGAGATGACGGTCGGCTTCCAGGGGATCGATTTCTACAACGAGGTCCGGACCAGCGAACTGTCGTTCTCCGGCAGTGAGCTCAGCCGGGAGACGGAAGAGTTGCCCTCGCCGGGCTCGCTGAACATGGGGACGGCAGCGGCGGCTCTCGTATACGACAACACGATCTTCGGCGGCACGGGACCGATTCTGGGGCAGCGATACCGGTTCGAGGTTTCCCCGCGGATCGGAGACCTGAACTACGTCAACGCACTCGTGGACTACCGTAGGTATATAATGCCGGTACGTCCGACGACCTTCGCGTTCCGCATCCTTCACTTCGGGCGGTACGGGTCGGATTCCGAGGCCCGGTGGGGGGACATCACCAACAACCCGGTGCCGGGATACGAGAACCTTCGTGTCCTGTCGGACCTGTATCTCGGTTATCCGTCGATCGTCCGCGGATTCAGTGACGGGTCGTTCAGTGCCCAGGAGTGCGCGAGTGCGTCCCAGGTGTCCTCGTGCGACGTGTTCAACAACCTGTTCGGTACCCGGATCCTCTCGACCAACTTCGAGTACCGGATTCCGCTCCTCGGATTCTTCGGCCTGATTCCCTCAGCCGGTGCGCCCCCCATCGAGATCGCGCCGTTCTTCGACGCGGGTGTGGCGTGGCGTGCGGGGAACACGCCCAGGTTCAACTGCAACGGAACCGAGGGCCAGACGATCCTCGAGAACTGCAATGAAGTGGTAGCCAGCATCGGGCTGGCGGGACGGCTGAATCTTCTCGGCTTTCTCATCATGGAACTGGATTTCGTGAACCCGATCACTCGTCCGGACAAGGGCTGGTTCTTCCAGTTCAGCCTGCTCCCGGCGTTCTGACCCGCCGGTCGTGCGCACGGCGTCGTCTTCCCGGCGGCGCCGCGTCCGCTCGACCCTTCACATCGAGTGGAGGGGCTAAGACATGAAGCTGATCGTCAGGTGGCTCATCAATGCGGCGGCCCTATATGTCGCCGTCAAACTCGTTCCAGGAATCGAGGCCTCCGACACCCAGGCGATTCTCGTCGCCGCGCTCGTCATTGGCCTCATCAACGCGACTCTCAAACCGATTGCGGTCCTCCTGACCTTACCCCTGACGGTCATCACGCTCGGGTTGTTCTATCTGTGCGTGAACGCGGCGATGCTGTACCTGACGGCAGCGCTCACGCCGGGGTTCCAGCTGGCCGGGTTCGGATCGGCGATGCTGGGTGCGATCGTGATTTCCATCGTCGGTATGCTCCTCGGCGGATTGGTCGAGAAAGAAGACTGACTGCCGTTCCATGGCGCCCGGGGTGATCGCCGGATCGTCCCCGGTCCCGCTTTCCCTGGAAGGAGGGCGAGGAAACTCGTGGATTACTTCGGAAGGGACCAACTGAAGGAACTGTTCACGGTCGACACGGCGCCCGCCGTCTCGATTTACATGGAGACTCACAGGAGGGGCGCCGAGGTCGCCGCCCAGCCTCTGCGTCTCCGGGCCGCCATCGACCGGGCAAGGGGACTGCTAGCGGGCGACGGCGCGGACGGCGTCGTCGACGTCCTTGCCCCGCTCGAGGCCCTGATCGGCGACCAGGACTTCTGGCAGCACCAGGCCGATGGGTTGGCTCTGTTTGCTTCGCGCGACCTCGGGCGCATGTATCGCCTGCCCGTGGCCGTTTCCGATCTGGTCGTCGTGGGACCGACCTTTCATACCCGGCCCCTGATCGAGTTTCTGCAGGCGCCCGAACGATTCTGGGTCCTCTCCGTGGCCCAGAAAGAGGTCCGCATCTGGGAGGGCTCGATCTCTGAAATCGCCCCGGTCGACCTGGCCGGGGTCCCCAGCAGCCTGCAAGAGGCCCTCGGGACGGAGGTCACGGCGGATCGCCTCAACCTGCGAAGCCCGAGAGGCCGGGGGTCACGGCCGATTTTTCACGGGCACGGCGCCGGTAAGGACGATACGAAGCAGGAATTGGAGCGGTTCTTCCGGTCCGTGGACGCCGGCGTTCGAGAGCTCCTGGCGGACGAGATCGGCCCGATCATTCTGGCGGCCGTCGACTACTACCACCCGATCTACCGGAGCATCAGCAAGCTGGAGAATCTTGCCGAAGAGGGCATCGTCGGGAGCGTCTCGGGCTGGGACGAACGCCGCATTCACCGGTCCGCGTGGCCGATCGCGCGGAAGTCGGTGGAGCGTAAGCTGGAGGTCGCCGTCGACCTGTGGGAAAGCTCGTATGGTCGTGGGAAGACCGAGTCCGACCTGGCGTCCATAGCCCGACTCGCCGTGGCCGGCCGGATCCGGCTTCTGCTGTCGGAGAAGGGACGTACCGTTTGGGGCCGGATGGACCGGACCACCGGTGACGTCACGCTCATCCGCGAGGGCGGGGGCGATCCCGGGGAAGATGCCGTCGACCTCCTGGATGAACTGGCGGAGCTCACGATCCAGTACGGTGGCAGGGCGCTGGAATTCGAAGGGTCCAGAATGCCAACGGATACGGGTATCGCTGCGGTGCTGCGATAGGCGGGGAGGCTTCCTGCATTCACTCTGACTGAAGGTCGGTCAGCCGGCTGGTTGCAGGAGGACTGAACGCAGTCCGCGCATCGTGGTCTCTACGGCCGCCAGGTGTTGGTCGGTGAGCGGATTGAGGTCGAACAGGGAAAACCCGGCTGCACCGGCTTCCCAGGTCAGACGGATCGCCTCCGCGAGGTCGCCGGGCGCAAGGGCCGGCAGGTAAAGGCCGGCGTTCAATTCGGCTCTCGAGCTCTCCAGCGCGCGCACTCCCTCTTCGACGCTGCGTCCGATCCACGGGATGTCTTCGTCGTAGGCCGGGTGGTAGAGCATGGGAAACAGCCGGTCCACCGGCCATTCGTCCCACGCCTGGCGCACGAGCTTGCGCGCCAGCGCTGGCGTGGCGAACACGGCGGCACTGACAGACTTTCCGCGCGCGCGAGTTACCTGCGAGAGTTCGGTCACGACACGGGTGACGCTGTCCCAGCGGAAGCGCGCCCACTCGGGATCGGCCGACGGATCGTCGAGCTCGAACGGATCGCGTCCGGTCCGATCTTCGAACTGCCCCCGGCACACCTCGCAATAACAGAAATCGTACTCCGGAAGTTCGAGGTCCTGCACGAGGTCGTACTTCGCCCACAGGCCGCGCGGGAGGATGACGTCACAGTACCGGATGTAGTCCAGGTGAATCCCGTCGAGTCCCGGTTCCGCGGCCGCACCGTCGATCAGATCCGCGAGGTACTCTCTTACCGGCGCCCGGGAAGGGCAGACCCACCGGTAGTAGTCCACGTACGGGGGCATGTCGAGGGTGGAGTCCCCGTTCCGGCTCACCGTGAACCACTCGGGATGATTCTCCCGGGCCCAGGTGTCGCCGGCACGGTTCAGGATCCAGGTCCACTGGTGGTATTCGAGGCCCGCCGAATGAGCCGCATCGGCCATGACCGGGTCGAATGCCCGACCTACGAGCACTCCCTGGAAGCCGGCGCCGGCCAGGCGGACGAACAGCTCTCCCCACTCCGCCGCTGACTTTTCGGGTCTCCGTCCGATCCACAGCCAGCCGCCGAAATCGGCACTCCGCCGTGCGAGTCGAAGGCCGGTGGATGGAGGGAGCCCGCCGGAAGCGAAGAGCCCCAGGCCGAGGGCCCCGGTGGCGGCGGTCGAAACGAATTCACGGCGCTTCAAGAGCGCAGCCGATCAGTAGTAAGGATTGTCTCCCGCATCGTGATTCGTGACGTCCACGATGTCCTTCACCTCGGGCAGGCTCTCCATGATGATCCGTCGAATCCCCTGGGCCAGGGTGACCGCGGCCATGCCGCAGCCCTGGCACCCCCCCATCATCTCGAGGTACACCACGTCGTCGCGGACCTCAACGAGCGTCACGCTGCCTCCGTGGCTGGCAATCGCCGGATTCACCGACGTCTCGATCACTTGTTTCACGCGGTCGGCCAGGGGCCCGGTGGCGGCGCCCTCTCCGATCGGGACGATATTGGGATTCACGACCTTGAATCCGCTGCCCTGCATCGACTCCACCCAGTCCACCGTGGCGCCCTGCAGGAGATCCACGCTGGACCTCGGGATGACGACCTCGAAACCACCCTGCTCATAGATCTGGTCGTCGGATTCCTTCTCGGACTCCTCGATCAGCGCGAGGTCGTATTGCGGGGCGAGCGGACTCGAGTCGAGAACCTCTATCCGCACCGCCAGGGGCTCCGATTCGTCTGCGAGAAAGGCCACCACGTGGGCCCTGGCTCCGTCTGTGAACGTCAGCACGTCTGGCTTCTCCTTGCCGTCAATCGCCGAGCGCGGCGCGCATCACGAACAGGAGGTTCGCGGGTCGCTCCGCCATTCGGCGCATGAAGTACGAATACCACTGGGAACCGTAGGGCAGGTAGATCCTCATGTGCAGGCCATTGTCCACCAGCTGCCTCTGATACTCCCGCCTCACTCCGTACAGCATCTGAATCTCGAACGCGTCATCCGATATCCCGTTCCGGGACACGTGTTCCAGGGTAGCGTCGACCATCCTCTCGTCGTGCGAGGCGATCGCGGTGGGAGCGCCGCCGTCGAGCAGCATCTTCATCAGGTGGACGTAGTTCGCGTCCACTTCGCTCTTCTCCTGGAACGCGACCGATGGAGGTTCGGCGTAGGCTCCCTTGCACAGGCGAACCGGGGCGCCCAGTTCCACGAGGCGGGCGATGTCCGCTTCACTCCGGTGGAGATAGGACTGGATGACGATCCCGACGTTGCGGTACTGCTCGAACACCCGGTAGAAGACGTCGAGGGTCGTCTGAGTGTGCTCCGAGTCTTCCATGTCGATACGAACGAAATTGTCCAGCTCATGCGCCCGCTGCACGATTCCGAGCAGGTTCTCGAAGCAGAAGTCCGTGTCGATATCGAGCCCGAGCTGCGTGAGCTTGAGCGAGATCGTCGTTTCCGCCTCGTGAGCGTCGATCTCCGCCAGGCTCTCCGCATACTCGGCCGCCGCGAGCTCGGCCTCGGCCCGATCGGAAACGCTCTCGCCCAGGAGGTCGAGGGTGACCCGGAAGCCGCTCTCGTTCAGGAGTTGGGCTACGTCCAGAGCCTCCTCGGACGTGTCTCCGGCTACGAAGCGGCCGGACATCTGATTCGCGAAAGGAAGCTTGAACAGGACCTTCTTGAGGTCGTTCCGTTCGCTCAGAAACAGGAGCGTCTGTTTGAGCATCAGTCGTCCAATCCCACGGGCGCCGACGGGTTCGCCAGGTATGCCTGGAACTCGTCTACTCCGAACAGGGTGTGAACCGTGAGGCCCTCGGCCTCGATCGACTCGCGACCGCCTTCCAGACGATCAACGGCGGCGAGCACGGCCAGTACCGTGCCGCCCTCCTGCCGAACGGCCTCGCACGCCTGGAGAGCGGAACCTCCCGTGGTGATGACGTCTTCGACGACGATTGCGCGAGCGCCCTGTTCGAAACATCCTTCGATCCGCCGGCCGGTTCCGTGTCTCTTCGGCCTCTTTCTCACCGAGAACGCGTGCACCGGCCGGCCGCGTCGCCAGGTCTCGCCGGCAATGGCGTATGCGATCGGGTCGGCCCCCATGGTCAGCCCGCCGATGACGTCCGGTTCCAACCCCGCGGCTTCCAGCGCATCGGCGCCGACCTCGCCCAGTAGAACCTGACCTTCAGCGTGCATCGTGGTGGTGCGGCAATCGACGTAGAAACGGCTTTGGCGGCCGGAGGCGAGCACGAAATCGCCTTCCTTGAAGGACCGCTCTACAAACAGGCGAAGTAGCCGCTCGCGCGAGTTCATGTCGCTCTCTGTCAGGATGTGGGTCCGACCTCTCGATAGGTCCGTAGCGCCTTACGACAGGCGGCGGACTCGCTGCACGTGCCGAAGATCTTCACCTGCCGTGTAATGGGCGCGAAGCCCTTCTCGGCGGCCGCTTCCGCGAGAATCCTGTCCAGCTCGGGGTGGTGGAACGTCGATACCCGGCCACACTCGGTACAGATCAGATGATCATGTTGCGCCGCCCCGACCTGCGTCTCGTAGCGCTTGAACCCCTCGTCGAAGTCATGTTCGGTGGCGAGGCCAAGTTCGACGAGCAGGGCCAGCGTACGATACACGGTCGCTTTTCCGGCGTGTTCGCCCCTCTGGCGGAGGGACGCAGCGACATCGTCCGCCGAAAGATGTCGCGTGGATTCAAACAGGATCTGCGCAATGGCCTCGCGCTGATGCGTGAATGGGAGCTCGCGTTCCCGCAGCTCGCCCCGAAGGACCTGCATCATCACGGCCGCGCAGCCGAGCGGCGGCCGGGTGGAAACGGTTGTCGAGGGGTTGGACATGGACGATTCGCCCGCAGCGTTTGATGTCTCTCAAGACCGTTTCGCAGAGTCCACTGGACCCGGCCTACGGTTGTCTCAACGTATTGAGAAAGTATCGGATTCGAGACTGGTTCTCAATCCGCTTGCGTCTCGCACCGGCCAACGCATCTTGGCTTGGTAAGGTACTTCCACACGAACCTCACCTGGACGTAGAGAACATGATCGCAGGGCTCACTCCAGCCAGATTCTCGATACGGCGAATCGGCACACCGCTCGCTCTGTCATCGGCGTTGCTGGCCATACCGCTCGTCGCCGGCTGCGGAGAGGCAGGCGGCACCGCTGCCGGAGGCTCCTCGACCCAGGAGCAGACGGGTCAACCGGTGCCCGCCGGCGGCGGACAGGGGGTCCGGACGACTCCGATCCGCATCGGTGGCGTGGCCGTGACCGCGGAGATCGCCGACAACGCCGACCTGCGGGGACAGGGCCTGATAAACAGGGATTCGCTCCCCGAGAACCACGGCATGCTTTTCGTATACGGTACGTCCGAGGTTCGGTCGTTTTGGATGCGGAATACGAGGATTCCACTCGACATCGCGTTCATCGACGCCAGCGGCGTCATCATCAACGTCGAACAGATGGAGCCCCAATCAGACCAGAACTACTACTCGCAGGGGCCCATGATGTACGCCCTGGAGATGGACCGGGGCTGGTTCGAGGCGAACGGGGTCGGACCTGGGGATCGCCTCGAGTTCTGAGATTCGATCAAAGGCGGGTGCCATAATGTCACAGTACCGGGAGGAAAAGGACTCAATGGGTCCCGTCCGCATCCCTGCGGACATGCTGTACGGGGCGCAGACGGAGAGGGCGCGCCTGAACTTTCCGATCAGTCGACTTCGGTTTGATCGACGGTTCCTGTTTGCGCTGGGTGTTATCAAGAGGGCCGCTGCCGAGGTGAACGAGGACCTCGGACTGCTCGATTCGGAACGGGCCGGTGCGATCAAGCAGGCGGCGCAGGAACTCATGGAC
>JABDQB010000026.1 GCA_013042495.1 Gemmatimonadota bacterium | reverse complement strand
TGTCCGTCTCCTTGGCCTTCTGTAGCAGGATGCGCGAGTCGACGAGATTCGTCAGCGTCTCGCGGGCAAGCGCATCGAACTCGGGGGTCCCGATTTCGGGCACTTCCTCACCCTGGGCTCCAGCCTGGACGATCGATTCGACGATTTCGCTGTAGAGGACAGCCGTGTCGCCCACCACGGCGACGATGCGATCCACCGTCTCGATGGAATCCGGGGTGATGCCTGGCTGAACCTGTTCCGAGGATTCTGCAGCCGAGGGCTCCTGAGCCGCGACGGGGGACACGGAACTCGCGATGAGCCCCAGGGCCGCAGCAAACGCCGCGGTCCACGTCTGTCTGGCTGAACTCATCCGACCTCCATCCGCGTGCTTCCATCCTCTACCTGGGGCGATTCAGTTTCCGGGGCTGTGGGTCCGATCCCGGCTGCCCGCAGGTCTTCAGCGTGCCGTGCAGCGCTTCTGACTCCGCTATCGTCTACCCACACGGGGAACACCGGGTCCAACACGACGCGGAACTCTCCCAGCCAGGGCAGGGCGCGGGAACGGGCCATCACACGCTGCAAGAAGTAGTAGCCCTGATCGTCGAGATCGAAGCGGGGATTGGCCACCAATTGACTCGTCAGACCCATCCGCGCGGCGATATGGCTCAACTGCTCGGCCAGCGCTTCCGACAGCGCTTCGCGTTCCTCAGCGTTCACGGCGGCCCCGGATCGGGTGGCAGCCGTAATCAGGATTTCGTCGCGGGCCAGCTGCATGAGATAGTCATGCAACTCGTCTTCGGACGCCTCCGCGAACACACGCTTCATGTCTGCACGTACCAGGAAGAGGCGTCTCACTTCCTCGACCGAAAGATCGCCACCTTCCCAGGTCACCAGCTTCATCCCATCGGGGATCCGGGTCACGGCGAGGTCGGGGTCCCGCGCGATCTCGGACACGCGATCGGTGGCACCCTGCATCACGGCGCGCCGCGCACCGCCAACCGCGGATTCGAGCGCCTGCTTCTGCCTCTCTTCTTCTCGTTCTTCGACCACCCGTCGGTACAGTTGATCGCGGGATGCGTCGAAGTCCGGTTCTCGTCTCGCCTCGATCCGGTAGATCACGACTTCGTCATCACCCGCGAACACGGGACTGATCTCGCCGGGCCGCAGCGCGAAGACCACCGAATCAGCGGCGGGCGGGAAGTCGTCATGTCCCTGGTACGCGAGGACCTGTCCCCTGGCCTGGGCCGGTTCGGAGCTTCTCGTCCTGGCCACGGTGACGAAGTCGGCTCCGCCAACAAGCCGCTCGCGCACAGCACGAGCTTCGTCGATCACGCTATCACGCGCGGTGTCGTTCCCATCAGAGGGCACCGCAAGCACGATGCGCCGCACGTCGAGTCGCGTATAGGGCTGACGAAGGTCGAAGTACGCACGCAGTTCTTCCTCCGTCGGCTCGATTCCGGCCATTACAACGCTATCCCGGTAGCGCATTACCGCGATCGCCGACAGGTGGCGTCCGTCCTCCATCAGACGGGTGTAGTCCAGGGACCGGGTGGTGTCAGGATCCTCATACAATGTGGACAGGACTACGAAATCGGCCCACAGCCGGGCGAACTCGCCGGCCCAATAGGGAGTCAGCGACGAATCGGGCATCGGCGAGTTGGCCATGAGGTGGCCGAGCTCTTCCTGGTCCAAGCGGAACCCGGCCGCCGTCGCCGCAGGCCGCGCGTGACTTGTCAGCGCATCTTCAAAGGCCCCGCATCCCGTGCCCGCGATCGACACGACGAGTGCGACCATCACCAGCGTTCTATTCATACGGTCCCAAGCTGTCCTTGTACGGGATTGTCTCGTGAGGCGTCCGCCATCTCAATGGCCGGGGACGCCCTCGAGCAGTTCCAGCGCCGCCACCAGAGTCGGAAGCAGAGGCTCCACCCCGGCGCGGGCAAGCCTTAAGGATAACGGCTGCGTGCGCCGCACTTCAACCGCGATCTGCCGGTCGGTGAGCGCGTCCCTGAGCAGGGCGAGTCGGGGAACAGCCCGGGGCCCAAAGTTCATGCGCGCATCCGAGTCCGAGACGCGAAGCCACTCCACGCCAAGACCCGTGCCCAGAAGGCGCAGGCGAACGGAAGCCAGGAGCCGGTTTGCCGCTGTCGGAATGGGTCCGAATCGATCCCTGAGTTCATCTTCAAGGTCGTTCAGTGCGGATGTGTCCCCAAGCCGCGAAATCCGCCGGTACAGGTTCATCTTCTGATCGGCTCCGGCGATGTACTGATCGGGCAGGTACGCCTCGCCTTCCACGTTGACCTGCGTCGCGGGGGCAGCGGATTC
>JABDQB010000025.1 GCA_013042495.1 Gemmatimonadota bacterium | reverse complement strand
GCCGAAGAACCTTGACGACCTCGGTGTGTAATTCTACTTTGGCGCCTCGTCGCGGGGTGGAGCAGTCTGGTAGCTCGTCGGGCTCATAACCCGAAGGTCGCAGGTTCGAATCCTGCCCCCGCTACTGGAGTCGTTGTTTGAATGGCCGGAGATTTCTCTCCGGCCGCAGCTTTTTTGGGCAGGGTAGCTCAGTTTGGTCAGAGCGGGGGACTCATAAGCCCTAGGTCGCGGGTTCAAATCCCGCCCCTGCCACTCCTATCTCAGTCGGATCCTCATGTTTGTAGAGGTCGCGGGTAGTCTCGCGAGCTTCGCCCGCTCGAATGTCTCGCTGCGCTCGACGCCAAATCCCGCCCCTGCCACTCCGTTCCTTGGTTGCACCGGACTACTCGTCGTGAGGCGAAGCGTAATCCTCGTCCCCCACCCCGGCCGTCTCGAGGGCCGTTTGAAGCTGGGCATGCCCGATCGCGTCGTTGTAGTGGAAATAGACGGGCATTTCGTTTCGTAGCAGATCCAGGATGTCACCGTACTGGCTGCGATTGAAGTAACCGACCCAGTAGGCTCCCGTGAACCGGTTGGCTGGCTTCTGCTGCATGTTGTTCAGGAAGTACAGGTACGCCCGCTGACCCTGGTCCGGCCCGAGTAGCAGGATGATGTGGGGCACGGCATTGCCGCCGCTGCCGAGCGATGGCGATCGAAGATAGACGGCATAGCGCTCGATCTTGAAGTGGGCGTCCATGTTTGACCTCCCTGTGTGTTTCCGCGGTCGGGCGAAGATACCGAAGGCCAGCCACGCAGGACAGCCGCGGCCATCGGAACGGCTCGGGATCTTTCCGCGCAGATCGTTGTTACACGTAACGGATCTTGAAGCCGACCGTTCAACTCGGAGAAGAAATGCTCATTCGCAGGCCCGACGACATTCGTCCTTCCGAGGTCACGCCCTACCGGGTGTACATGAACCGCCGACACTTCATCGGCCGTTCGGCGAAGGCGGCCGCCGCCGCCGCCCTCGTCCCCGGACTGCTGAGCGCCTGCGACGAAACGGAACGGATGGAGGCTCGCCCGGCGCCGCCGGCCGTTCCCGAGAGCGCGACGAAAGGCGGCCCGAATTCCCAGGAGAGGTCATGGGAAGGGGTGCGGTCTGAACTCGACGAGCCGCTGACTCCCTATGACGATGTCACCGGCTACAACAACTTCTACGAGTTTGGCACCGGCAAGGAAGATCCGGCGCGAAACGCGCACACGCTGGTGACTCGGCCGTGGACCGTCGAGGTGACCGGCGAAGTGGCCCGGCCGGCTGTCTACGACCTTGATGACTTTCTGGCGCCGCATGCCCCGGAAGACCGGATCTATAGGCTGCGGTGCGTCGAGGCCTGGTCGATGGTGATCCCGTGGACGGGGATTGCACTCGCCGATGTGATCCGGCGATTCGAGCCGACGAGTAAGGCCCGCTTCGTGGAATTCACGACTCTGAAGGACCCGGAGCAGATGCCGGGTCAACGGCGGCGTGTACTCGACTGGCCGTACGTCGAAGGGCTGCGCCTCGATGAGGCGATGAACCCGCTCACGCTGTTGGCGACAGGAGTCTACGGACGCGACCTTCCCAACCAGAACGGAGCTCCGCTCCGATTGGTCGTGCCGTGGAAGTACGGGTTCAAGAGCATCAAGTCGATCGTCAAGATCCGCTTCGTCGAGGAGATGCCCGAGACGAGCTGGGCGGTCTCGGCTCCGAGCGAGTACGGATTCTATGCCAACGTGAACCCCGAAGTCGACCATCCCCGGTGGAGCCAGGCGCGGGAGCGTCGATTGGGCGAATTCCGGCGCCGCCCGACGCTGGCGTTCAACGGCTATTCGGATCAGGTCGCCGATCTCTACGCGGGAATGGATCTGAGGCGGTGGTACTGACCGAGCATTGCGAGCGGGCGCCCCGATGGTGAGGGCGAATCCGGCCCGAAGACGCAGGGTCGCCAGCAAGGTAGTCCTCTGGGTGCTGTGTCTGGGCCCGGCCCTGTGGTTGGGCTTCGGCGCGGCAACCGACGGCCTCGGAGCGAACCCGATTGAGGAAATCACTCACCGCACGGGCTGGTGGGCTCTCTTTCTCTTGACCATCACGCTTGCGATCACGCCGGTGCGCCGGTTGGCGGGCAGGCCGGGCTGGGTGCGCTATCGGCGACTGCTCGGCCTGTTCGCGTTCTTCTACGCGACGCTGCACTTCCTCACATATCTTGTGCTCGACCAGTTCTTCGGGTGGTCCTACATCGTCGAGGACATAGCCGAGCGGCCCTTCATCACCGTCGGCTTTGCGGCGTGGTTGATGCTCCTGGCCCTGGCGGTGACCTCCACAACCGGGTGGATACGGCGGCTCCGGAAATACTGGCAGCGATTGCATCGCCTGGTCTACGTCGCAGCGCTCGCTGGCGGAGTGCACTTTCTTTGGAAGGTGAAGGCGGACACTCGCGAACCCCTGGTGTTTCTGTCTGCGATCGTCGTCCTGATCATCGTCCGTGTCTGGGCGCCCTGGACCCGCCGAGCGCCGCGCCCGCAGTGAATCGAGTCGGATGAGGAGAGAGGCGCCCTGTGCCAGGACGCCTCCCCGAATCCACACGCTAAGGGCGGCGGGTCAGGTCGCGTAGGCCTTGCGCTCCGCCGCCCTTCGCACTTTTCGGTGCTCGACTCTCTGCAAGAGGGCCGTCGATCGGGCGCCTTCGTAGCGAATCACCCCCTCGATCTTCAGTCCGTCGTCGCTCAGCTGTCCCTTGAACGATGCACCGTGCTCGGTGACCATACAAAGGTGACCCGCGTCGTACGAGACATCTGCCTCGCTCAACCTGTTGCCTTCCCGTACCAGCACCGTGGCTTCGAGCTCTCCGTCCGCCGCGCGCCGGATTTCGAAGAGAGGAGTCTCCGCACGGCCATCATCGCCGGCCGGCTCAACCCACTGCCACAAGCCCACGACGTCACCATGTCCCGGGGCGGGGGAGGCCGCCATATCGGAAAGCACCAGTCCACTGGCGATCGCCGCCACGGACAACAGTACGCGCAGACCCTCGTGTCTTCTCTCCACGCCGTAGTACATGGTCTCCTCACCGTCTCCCCTGACCCCGGCCAGTCGTGGCGCCCTCGTCGGCGCCGCGCCTCCGCCCCCTGTAAGGAGCAACGCCCATGCCAATGCGGTTATGGCATTGTAAATATATGCAAAAGAGACAGTAATGGTAGTTTAGATCAAGTAAGTAATTCACTCTCCCGCGTCCGTTTATGGGAGGGGGTGTGCCGAAACCGGACAGTTGGATCACGCGAGGCAGGATCTTGCCCCGATCATCGGGTCCCGGGTAGAATGCCGCTGCGCACCAGTGTTCTTGCGCCTGGCGTTCGGACGCCGGGTCGGTCTTCCATTCGACCACCGGAGCTTGAAGTGATATCGGACAGCTTTATTCTGATTGCCGTCGTGCTCGCCGTTCCTGTGGTCGGGCTCCTTGCGGCCCTCGTGGCGTCGCGGATCCCGAGTCGCCGCTCGGACTCCTGAGCGGGTCGTCGGGAAGCTGGCACCCCCGAAGGCCGGGGCTCTAATGGACTCCGCGCCCGGACCGCTTGCGCCGGGCCGTCTTCCGGCCGCCGGTGACCATATGATGCGCCTGACTGGTGAGATCACCACCAAGGGAAGGCGCACACGCTCACGCTTCCAAAAACGGCTCGCCGAGAACATCCGGGACGCCCTGGAGAGCTCGGGAGCGTCGTGCCGGCTGCGGCCGGAGTGGAGTCGTCTGTACGTTCGATCGGATGCGCCCTCGGCCGAACCTCTGGCGCGTGTGTTCGGGATCAGCACCTTCTCGACGCTGGAGGCCGAGTGCGCGGCTGATCTGCCGCAGATCGTGGAAGTGGGGCTTCGCACCTTCGGGGAGCGCGTTCGGAGCAGGTCGTTTGCCGTGCGGGCCCGTCGCGCTGGCACTCACCCGTTCAACTCGCAGGACGTGATGAACCAGCTTGGCGCAGCCCTGGGCACGGCGGCGCGCGTGGACCTGAGCCACCCGGACGTCGAGGTGTACGTAGAAGTCAGGGACGAACGGGCAATGTTCTATGCGGCGAAGGAGCCCGGAGCCGGAGGGCTTCCGTTGGGAGTGGAGGGCAGGGCCGTCTGCCTTCTGTCTGGCGGCTTCGACTCGGCAGTGGCCGCCTGGATGATGCTTCGGCGGGGCGTGGCCCTCGACTACGTATTCGGCAACCTCGGTGGCGAGGCTTATCAGCGCATGGTGCTCGAGGTGGCTCAGATTCTCGCTGATCGCTGGAGCTATGGCACACGGCCTACGCTTCTGTCCCTCGACTTCGAACCGGTGGTGACCGAGATTCGCAGGGCATTCCGACCGGCGTTTCAGCAGATTGCCCTGAAGCGGGAGATGTACAGGGCGGCGGAGCGGGTGGCGTCTCGGCTCGGGGCTGACGCGATCGTGACCGGAGAAGCGGTGGGGCAGGTGTCATCCCAGACCCTGGCCAACCTGCGGGCGATCGATGACGCGAGTTCCTTGCCGGTGCTCAGGCCTCTCGTGGGAATGGACAAGGAGGAGATCATCACTCGGTCGCGGCAGATCGGAACTTACGAGATCTCGGCGAAGGTCCGGGAGTATTGTTCGATCAGTACCGGGCGACCGGCAACGGCCGCGTCCCCCGGCGCGGTCCTGTACGAAGAACGAGAACTCGACGGCTCGATTCTCTCGCGCAGCCTGGCATCCGCCAAGCTGTTCGACCTTCGAGCCATGGATATGGCGCGCGTGGCAGGCGAGAGCGTATTCCTCGACTCGGTTCCGGAGGGTGCCGTGGTCCTGGATACCCGTGCCCCCGAGTCGTATCACAACTGGCACTGGAGCGGCGCCGAGCACAGGGAGTACGTGGACTTGCTGGCGGACTATGGAGCGCTGAGTCGCGACCTGACCTATGTGCTTTACTGTGAGTTCGGGCTCAAGAGTGCGCGAATCGCCGAACTGATGCAGCGCGCCGGCTATGAAGCCTACAGCTTCCTGGGTGGGGTAAAGGGTCTGAGGGCCCTGGCCCGGAGCCGAAATCCGGCGTCGGGCGTGTCTGCGGGCAGGAGTGCGACGGACGTTGACTGAGGGAGCGCCGGAGCTTGAGCAGCTCCTCGAGAGGGTGGTCGCGGGTGGTCATGTTCCCAAGCATATCGCGATTATCATGGACGGCAACGGACGGTGGGCCGGTGAGCGGGGCCTACCCCGTTTCATGGGACATCGGGAGGGAATGAAATCGGTCCGGCGGGCGGTCACGGGCTGTCTGGAGATGGACGTTCAGCACGTTACCCTGTACGCCTTCTCGAAGGAGAACTGGTCCCGCCCGCCCGACGAGATCGCCGCTCTCATGCGTCTGTTGTCGGAGTACGTGGATCGCGAGAGGAAGGCCCTGGCGGAGAAAGGGGTCCGCGTTCGCGTGATCGGGGACAGAGCGCGCCTTTCTCCGGCGGCCCTGCAAGCGGTCGAGTCGATCGAGGGGGCGACGGCGGGCGAAGACACGCTCGTCTTGAACCTTGCGATCAGCTACGGCTCGCGTGACGAGATCCTGTCCGCCGCTCGATCCCTGGCGAGGCGCTGTGTCGCGGGGGAAATCGACCCCGACGACATCGACGAGGCGGATTTTGCCTCGGCGTTGTATACGACGGGATCCCCCGATCCGGATTTGCTCATCCGCACATCAGGGGAGATGCGGGTCTCCAATTTCCTGCTATGGCAGATCGCGTATTCGGAGATTCACGTGACAGAATGTCTGTGGCCTGACTTCAGCGAGCGCGACCTCTATGAGGCGGTGCTCGACTACCAGCGGCGCGAGCGGCGCTTCGGTCGCGTCACACGGTGAGCGAACATGAGGTCTGATTTGGGTCAGCGGTTGACGGTAGCGGCGATCGGAATTCCCGTGACCGTGGCCGTCACGTACCTGGGAGGGCCCTGGTTCGCGGCCGGCCTCGCGGTTCTCGCCGCGGTCGCCGTGTGGGAGATTGGCCGGATGGTCTCAGCCCGGGGTGACCGGTTTGTATACCCGGTCGGAGTGCTGCTGGCCGCGTCTTACCCACTCGCCGCCTTCTACCTGGGACCCGCTGACTCCTGGGGCATCACTCTCGCGGCCGTCGTACTCGTCACCGGAGTTGCCACCCTGCGCATAGGTCCGGAGGACCGGCCGTTTCAGGCCGCGGCCCTGACGCTTGCGGCCGCTCTATACGTGGGCGGCCTGATAAGTTTTGGCGTGCTGCTGCGCGAGCGATTCACGGATAGCGCGGTCGAGGGCACGCTCTTCTTCTTCCTCCCCGTCACGCTCACGTGGCTGGCGGACACGGCCGCGTATTTCGGTGGGCGGGCGTTCGGGAAGCATAAGCTCGCGCCGATCATCAGTCCCAACAAGACCGTCGAGGGAGCCATTTCGGCTCTGGTCGCCGGCCCCCTCGGTGCGCTTATCTATGGTTGGGTCGTGCTTCCACGTCTCGGCGACTCGCTGGAGATCCCAGGCGTCCTGGCTCTCGGGCTGGTGGTCGCGATCGCGGCGACGCTCGGCGACCTGGCCGAATCGGCGTTGAAGCGCGAATGCGGGGTCAAGGACTCGTCTCGGCTTCTGCCCGGGCACGGAGGCCTACTCGATCGGATGGACTCATTGCTGTGGTCCATTCCGGCGGCGTGCGTCTTTCTTCTGACGTTCCTGTGAAGCCCCCCCGGCGCGTAGTCGTTCTCGGCGCAACCGGAAGCATCGGGGGTTCGACCCTCAAAGTCGTTGCCCGCCATGTCGACCGGTTCCGGATCGCGGCGTTGACTGCCGGTCGGCAGGCAGAGGCGTTGGATCGGCTGGCCGCTCGCTGGGATCCGGACTACGTGGTCCTCGCGGATGGTGCGGACCGGCCGCAGGGAGATCAGTGGAACGGTCAGTGGCGCTACGGCAGAGATGAGGTGAAGCGCGCAGCCGCAGATCCGAGCATCCCGATCGTCGTGAATGCGCTCGTCGGATTTGCGGGTCTCGAATCCACCCTGGCCGCTCTGGAGGCCGGCAAGAGGCTGGCCCTTGCCAACAAGGAATCACTGGTTGTCGGTGGCGAACTGGTGCTGGAGGCGGCGGCCGCAGGGGGGGGCGAACTTCTCCCCGTAGATAGCGAGCACAGTGCGATCCTCCAGTGCCTCGGTGACCGGCCCACGGCCGAAGTAAGCCGCGTGATTCTCACGGCTTCCGGAGGGCCGTTCAGGGACTGGCCCGCCGACCGGTTCGCGGCTATTCGTCCCGAAGATGCGCTGGCGCACCCCACCTGGAGCATGGGGGACAAGATATCCGTCGACTCCGCGACGCTCGCCAACAAGGCGCTCGAGGTGATCGAAGCCCACCTGCTGTTCGGGCTGGACTTCGACCGGATCGACGTCGTCGTGCATCCCGCCTCAATCGTGCACTCCATGGTTGAGTTCAGGGATGGCTCTACGGTGTCGCAGCTGGGGTATCCGACGATGGAAGTTCCAATCCTTTTCGCTCTGTCGGCTCCCGAGCGGCTGTCGAACGAATTCCGCGCCTTCGATCCCGTCGGCGCGAGCCCACTGGAATTCGAGCGACTGCGCCGGGAGGATTTCCCGATGTTCGAGCTCGGTGTCGCAGCCGGCCGTTCGGGTGGCACGGCACCCGCCGTCTACAACGCTGCGAACGAGGTGGCCGTCCGTGCATTTCTTTCCGGCCGGCTGAGTTTCGCGGGAATCCCGAAGCTGGTCGAGATGGCGCTGTCCAGGATGCCGGCCACTCCGGTGGAGAGCCTCGAGCATCTGGTCAGCGTAGATGCCGAAGCCCGGTCTCGCTCCATCGAGAGCGTCGGAACACAGCCGGCGACGGGGGGTGAAAAGACTCCGTGAACGAGCACTCTTACATCAGTGCGGACGACTTGAGCGAATGCTGATTACCATTCTGTCGACCATCGTCGTGTTGGGCGTCCTGATCCTGGTCCACGAATTGGGCCACTTCTGGGCGGCTAAGGCCGTGGACATCGAGGTGTCCCGCTTTTCCATCGGTTTCGGACCGAAGATCGCCGGCTTCACCCGGGGTGAGACGGAATACGTGCTCGCCGCGATTCCGCTGGGCGGCTACGTGAAGATGGAGGGGATGGTCGGTGAGGAAGCTGTCGCCCCGCTGGAGGGGAAGACGGAGCCCGCCCGGAAGCCGTCTCCGCGAGATTTCGACGCGAAGCCTCTATGGGCGCGGTTCCTCGTGATCATCGCGGGGGTCACGATGAACTTCATCTTCGCATTCGCCGCATTCACTTTCGTGGCCCGGTCCGAGGGAGTGATGGACCCGATCGTCGGTCGGCTGGTGGCGGAAACTCCGGCAGTGGCTGCAGGGTTTCAGCGGGGAGACGTGATCCTTGAACTCGACGGTCGCCGAATTCGAGCCTGGGATGAACTGCAGCAGTACGTGGGGATGCGGCCGTCGACCCCGATCGCGGTGACCGTCGAACGGGATGGAGAATCGGTCGAGCTCGAGGCGACCACGGGAATGGCGGTCGTCTACAGCGAGATAGCCCGGGACTCGGTGGAGTACGGCTTTCTCGGCATCGAGGTCTGGGCGGATCGAGCGACCCGAGACCTGACGCTGGCCGAATCGGCGGCCGCGGGCTGGCATCGCACGGGGGCCTGGACCGTCGAGATCTTCACGTTCCTGAAGAAGCTGGTCACGGGCAGCGGCTCGGCGAAGGAGTTGGGTGGACCGATCGTCATCGGCCAGTTGTCGGGGGCCGCCGCTCGGCAGGGCCTGACTGCGTTCCTCAACTTCATGGCCATCATCAGCGTAAACCTCGCGGTCTTGAATCTCCTCCCGATTCCCGTGCTCGACGGTGGCCACCTCGTGTTCTTGTTCGCCGAGGGTGTTCGAGGCGGACGGCCTGTCAGCCCACAGAACCGACTCCGTTGGACGCAGGTCGGCATGATCCTCGTGATGGGTCTGATGGTGCTCGCGTTTGCGAACGACATCATGCGACTGGTAGGCATCTGATCCGGCATCACCGGCAGGGCTCTCTGCCGGTCTAGCTGAAGAGTCGCAACTGCGGACCGCCGTTTCGCGCCACGTCCACCAGGGCCGCCACGTCGTATAGCGGCGACGGCCGGTCCTGCGGGGCGACGTCCACCATGCCTCGATACCCCTTCCGGGCGAGTCGCTTCCGAGCCTGCTGCATGGCCGCTGACGGCGCGTTGCACTCGTCACTCAGGTGGGCGAGAAGAAACCCACCGAGGGCCGGGTGCAGAAGGTCGGCCGCCAGGTCGGCGGCGAGCCGATTCGACAGGTGACCGCGACTTCCACCGATCCGCTGTTTGACCGACCACGGATACGGGCTCTCTCTCAGCATGATCTCATCGTGGTTCGACTCGAGGACGACGAAGTTGCACCCGGCCAGCGCGTTCCGGACGGGAGTCGTGGCGCGGCCCAGGTCAGTTGCGACGCCCAACTTCAATCCGCTGTCGGGATCCAGGATGGTAAGCGCCACCGGGTCTGCCGCATCGTGGCATGTGGATGACGGGTGAATCCGGACTTCCCCGAGCTCGAAAGGCACTTCGCCCTCATAATGCCGGACCGTCTCCACCCCTCTGAGAAGGGAGAGGCAGGCTCGCTCGGTAGCAGGTGTCAAATACAGAGGCCAGTGCCAGCGACGGGCCGCGATCCCCACGCCCGCGGTATGGTCACGGTGCTCGTGCGTCACTACGATGGCCTGGATCGATTCCGGCGCAACGCCCAGAAGATCGAGTCGCCGAGCAATCTCGGAACCGCTGAAGCCGGCGTCCACGAGGAAACGTGTCCGGCCACACTCGACGAACACCGAATTGCCCCGGCTGCCGCTTCCCAGAGTCGCAACTCTCAAACGGTGTCGCCTCGTTCCGCGGTGTCCCAGCACGCTCCCAACCAATCCGATGTGGTCTCGTCGAACGCCACTTCCCGGCGCTCCATTACCCGCCGCGCGGTCTCCAGGAATCGACCCCGCTCATGGGAACGGCCCGCCGGCTCGGAGCCCCACGAGAACGGGGATACCCAGGAAGGAGGCAGCGAATCGCCGAACAGGTTGGTGCCGGCGCCCACGATCGTACCGGCGTTGAGGCGCGTCCCGATCGCCGTCTTCACGTGATCGCCGAGCAGGCAGCCCAGCTTGCGCAGGCCCGAATCGATGGGACCGTCAGGCCCGCCAATGCGGATCGAACTGTAGTTGTTCTTCAGGTCACTGTTCGTGGTCATGGCTCCGAGGTTGACCCAGCGACCAAGATAGGAGTGACCCAGGAATCCGTCGTGGGCCTTGTTCGTGTAGCCAAGGATCACGGATTCCTCGATCTCCCCCCGCAGCCTGCAAACGGGTCCAATGCTGGACGTGCCAATGGCTCCACCCAACAAGATCGTGGAGGACCCTACGTAGAGCGGGCCCTCGAGCCGGCACCCGGTCCGCACGTTCGCGCGGTCCGCCAGTCGGATCGGGCCGGAACGCGTGTCGAACAACACCCCCGGCTCTACCTGCACATCGGCGCCGAGAATGACAGGGTGCGAGCCCAGCTGCCACGTACCCTCGGGCAGCCGCTCCACCCCCCCGAGGTTGGCGGCGTCCCCGGCAAGGTCCGCCGAAAGGCGGCCTGGATTCTCGGCCACGAACCTCCATGCCGTTTCCAGGTGTCCGCCATCGACTCGGGTCATCTTCCATTCGGGCGCTCCGGCCCGATCGTCGGGAGCCTCGAGCCAGTCGGTATCCGGTCCAGAAACACCGGCTGGCAGGTAGCAGCCTATGATCTCGTCATCCGTTCGGAGAAGGACGGGTGTCTCTCCGCGTCCCTCGAACCGAGCATCGAACGAGGGGACGAAGCGCGACGATATCAACAGCCGCTCGCCATCGGCAGGCAGCGGGCCCCGCTCGATCACGCTCGGGGCGCCCCGTTCCCCAAACGCCTCGAGCCACGGTCGCGTCAGAACCGCAGTGGCTGGACGGCCGGCGAAGCGCTCGAGGCGCTCTCGAAGCAGCAGGGTACCGAATAGCAATTCGGAGCACGGCCGCGTGAGCGAATACGGATGCCAGCCATCGGCGACCCAATCATCGAACAGGTAAAGCTTCATCTCACCGATCTCCTGCACGCAGGTGACGTA
>JABDQB010000023.1 GCA_013042495.1 Gemmatimonadota bacterium | reverse complement strand
ACCGAAGACCCCTCCTCCGTATCGAGCAGGGTCTGGACGTGGCGGAGGACGGATCCAACCGGGTCGTCCGCATCGAGCCCGGGCGCGGGACGATACGAGTCGGGATACGGGGCTCGCAGGACGTGTGGGTTGAGCTGATCCGCGAACGGGGCCCGGAACAGGTCCCGGTCGGTGACCGACAGTGCGCCGTAGGTCAGCCCGTGGTACGCCCCGGCGAATGCAATGACACCGGGCTTTCCGGTCGCCAGGCGCGCCGTCTTCAGAGCCACCTCCACGGCCTCGGCTCCAGAGCAGGTGAGCACGATGTGCGGATCGGAAATCGGCGAGACGGCGGCCAGTTCCTCGAGCAGCTTCACCTTTAGGGCCGGCGGGTGCACGTCGCCCATCCCGTGCGGGAGGCGTCCGATCTGCCGGCGGACGGCCTGCATCACGCGCCGGTTCCGGTGCCCGGCGACGGCGGCGCCGAATCCGCCCGACAGGTCAACGTAGCGGTTTCCGTCCGCGTCCCACACGTTGCTCCCCCGTGACTTCTCCCAGAAGATGGGAAAGTCGTCCGCGAGGTATGTGACGTTGCGGGACTCGACCGCGGCGAGGCGCTGCGCGAGGCGGCGCGACCGGGGACCGGGCGGCGGGACCTGGATGTAGGGCGGCTGATTCCAGTCGGTGGGCTCGCTCATGACCCGCGAAGGCTAGCCGCGGGCACGGGACGCGTCAACGAACGGCGCGTGTGGAACGAACGCGAACACGGAAGACAGGCGATATGAAGCTGCAGGGCAAGGTGGCGATGATCTCGGGCGGATCCAAGGGACTGGGCGCGGACCTGGCGCGTCGGTTCGTCGAAGAGGGGGCGAACGTGTCGCTGTGTGCGCGGCATCCTGAAGGCGCCGCGGACCTGGCAACAGAGCTACGGGCAGGGGGCGGACAGTGTCTGGTCATCGGCTGTGACGTCACGGACGAGGCGGAAGTGGCCTCCTGGGTGGCGGCTACCGTGGCGGAGTTCGGCCGCGTGGATGTGCTCGTCAACAACGCGTCGGTACTCGGAGCGCGCGCTCCGATCGCCGAGTACCCGGCCGATGTGTGGCGGACGGTGATCGATGTGAACCTGACCGGCGCGTTCCTGGTGGCGAAGGCCTGCATCGAGCCCCTGTCCGATGCCGGTGGATCGATGATCCACATCTCGTCCGGCGTCGGCGACCACGGCCGCCCGAACTGGGGCGCCTACTGCGCCTCGAAGAACGGTCTCGAGGCACTGTCCGAGATGCTGGCCGGCGAGCTGGCCGACGCGGGCGTGCGGTCGAACGCGGTCGACCCGGGCGCCATGCGCACGGTGATGCGGGCCGAAGCCTATCCGGACGAAGACCCGGCCGGCGTGCCGACTCCCTACCAGATCTCCGACGTCTTCGTGTACCTGGCCTCGGACGAGGCCGCTGGCGTCACGGGTCAGCGGTTGCGGGCGCGCGACTTCGAATGGCCCCAGACGGAGGGCGCCTCATGAGCCAACCCCGGCGCCTGTGGATCCGGTTCCGCCGGGTCGACCGTTCACAACAGAGCGCATACCGGGAAGCAGTCTCGGAGGCAGGCGCGACCGCTGATGCGTCGGGTTCGCACTTCTGGGCGTTCTCGCTGGATGGCGATCCGGGTCGATTCGTAGAATTCCTCGAGGGCCCCCGGGACGCGGCGCTGGAGCTTCTGGATCAGCGGACCAGTGAGTCACTGGCGGCCAGCGGCCCGTTGGAGGAAGCGGGAGTCCGAACTGATGGCGCGCGGTGCACGGAGCTTCGAGTCGAAGGCTGACCTACTTCCGCACGTAGGTCCAGAGAAGAAGAAGCAGCACCACGCCGCCCACGAGATAGTACCAGTAGTCCTGGAACGCCTGACCTGGGTAGCGGAAGATGTCACGAATGGTCGACCCGCCGTACTCCAGGGATGCCTGGTCTACAGCCGCACCGAGCGCCACGCCGGCATCCCCGTTGGCCATGATCGTCATCAGGCCCAGCCAACGAAGCCTCGCGCGAGCCTGCCTACCAGTCATACACCGTCCACGAGCGGCACTGCTTGTTCGGGCACACGAGCCGCACCCGAAACGGCGATGAACCGCCACGTGGAGCCGGGTACTTCTCCACCCTGCGCGTCATCTTCGTCGCGCAGCGCGGACAATCGGGCTCCCCGCCGGGGGTCGGCTTCTTCCGGTCCTCGGCTTCCAGGAGGTCGCTGGCCTCCGGATCGAGAAGCACAGCCGCCACTGCTTCTTCTTCCTCGACGGACCGGGCGTTTTGTTCGTTCATCTATGACTGACTTTCTGGTATCGACGGGTCCTGCTGAGTGTCCCCACAATACCTCGCGGGGCGCGGGCGGCGCTACTCGATCGCGGTGGTGCGGTGGCTCCTTCCGCGTGATATGCTGTCATCCATGCAGGTCGAAATCCGCAGAATCAGCATCCGGTCAGCGTTCAAGCTGGCCATGGTCCTGTATGGGCTCATCGGGTTCCTCGTGGGACTCGTACTGGCCGTCGCGACCAGCGTGGAAGCGCCGCCGGGAAGCGAGCCGACCATTCTCACGCGCCTCGGCTTCTGGTCGATCGCGGTGTTCCCGGTGCTGTACGGGTTCGCCGGCGGGCTCACGGCAGCGGTCACCGTGGCGCTGTACAACGCGGGGGCGTCTCTAGTGGGAGGACTCCGCGTGGACCTCCCCGAAGTCGAGCCGGAGAGGGACGGTCGGGTTCGGGTGGCGGGCCGCGCCGCGCGATACCTCGAACGAATGTTGGAGCGCGAATCGGCGAGCCGGGCTCTGGATGAGGAACCGGCCGAGGCGATGACCGACGATACCATGGGAGAAGCCCAGGAATGACGCGGAAGAGCGACGTACGGTTCTTTACCGTGGAGGAAGCCAACCGCACACTCCCGCTGGTAAGCCGCATCATGGCCGACATCGTCGAAGAGAATGATCGCCTGCAGGAACTGCTGCCGACCCTCAAGGAAGCCCGCATGCGGGCGCGCCGGAATCCGGCCGCTTCCGAGGAATTGGAAGTTCTTCGAGCCGATGTCGCCACGATTTCCGCACGCCTCGAAGGATACCTGAAGGAACTGGGCCAGATCGGTTGCGTGTTCAAGGGCCCGCAAGGACTCGTGGATTTCTACTCGATGCGGGAAGGGCGTCCGATCTACCTTTGCTGGAGGTACGGCGAGGACCAGGTGCGCTACTGGCACGAGCTCAATGGCGGCTTCTCGGGTCGGTTGGAGCTGGAATCGGAACTCATGACTTCTTCCTGACCCGCCCGGAGAACTGACATGGCAGGACCTGGAAGGATCGCGCTCGCCTACTCGGGCGGGCTGGACACCTCCGTGGCCGTACCC
>JABDQB010000001.1 GCA_013042495.1 Gemmatimonadota bacterium | reverse complement strand
GGTCGAAGTCCACCGACCACGTATCCACCGGCACGTCCGTGTACGCGTTGCTGAACATCGACACCACGTCCGCTTCCGGCACCGTCGGCACCGGCGCCGCCACCGCAGGCTCCGTGGGGTCGCCCGGATCGTCGTCCGTGTAGAAGTAGACGTTGTCGACGTAGACGGTCGGGCTGGCGCCGGAGATGATCAGCTGTGCCAGATTGGTCCGACCCGTGAGGCCCACGAAATCCGAGAGCGGGATGTCCAGCACGCTCCAGGCACCCGTCGTCATCGCCGGCGTCGTAGTCTCGTTGAGTACGACCTCGTGCTCGCTGTCGTCCCCGCCGCCGAACTCTCCGTCCGGCCCGAAGTCCACCAGCTTGATCCGGAAGTCGGACGAATCGAAGGTCCACACGTCCATGTGGAAGCCCGTCATCGCCGTAGCATCGATCTGCTCCGACGTGAACTCGACCACGGCGAAACCCAGGTTCGTGTAAAGCTTCGTGTCGCTGCCATCGATCACCACGTCCTCGACGGTCGCCGGGTCGAAGTCCGCCGACCACCGGTCCACGAACACATCTGTGTACGCATTGCTGAACAGCGAGATGACGTTCTCTTCCGGTCGGTTCGGTGTCGGCGCGGCGCCCGACGGCCCCTCGACTGCGGTGACCGTGACGGCTCCGTCCGCGGCCACCGAGCCGAGCGTGGCGGTGATGCTGGCCGTTCCGGTTCCCACGACGGTGATCGTCCCGTCCTCGGCGACTGTGGCTACGGAAGCGTCGGAAGAGCCGAACGTGAAGTAATAGGGGCTAGCCTGGACCGTCACCTCCCGGCCATCGGCGTCGTACGTCACGACCGTTCCGTCGACGTTGACCGTCGAGCCGACGGTCGTGGCCACGTCCTGGCTCCGGATCGCCGGCCGCGGATTCGTGATCGTGGGATCGTTCACGAACTGCACCTCGTCGATCCACAGCTCGTATCCCGTGCCCTCCACGGCGCCCGAGGCGACCTCGAACAGACCGCGTTCCACCGCCAGCTTCTCGGGAAGCGGAATCGGCACCACATACCGCTCCCAGATCGTGGTGAGCGGAAGACCCGTCACTTGGGCACCGTACAGGGACGTGCCCGTATTATCATTCCCGATACCGACGAGCCCTAGAGTCGCCGGCATGCTCGAACGGGCCCAGAACTCCAGCGCGTTGTACCCGGTCAGGTCCCGCCCCCCGGAGCTCGTGAAGGCTCCGCCGGCGAAGCTGCCCTCCGGGTCACCGACGTTCGGCACGGTGAACTGGAGGGATCGCGAGCCCTGGTAAGTGACCAGAAACGAGATGTCCAGGGCCGTGACCTTCGATCCACCGAAGGCCGCGTAGTCGACACCGGGTCCGAAGGCGTCGAGAAACACCTCGGAGTCCGTTGGGAAGGGTGCGGGTTCCAGCATATCCACGTCGCGCTCGCAACCCGCGATTCCGAGGAAGAGTGCCGCAGTGAGGACGCCGATCGGGCGTAGAACGAATCTCGAAGTCATGGCCTGCCTCGAGGTTGGGTGTGGGATCCCGACGTCGCGAGGCAACGTAGCGGACCGCCGAATCCCGCTTTGTTCGCTTGTCGAACAAAGTACGGGTGACGAACGACACATGTCAAGTCGATCGCGTGGATTGATTCCCAGCGTTTCGCTCCCCTGGTTCGCAGTTCCTTGCCCCGAAGCCGGTTCGCGGGCAACATTGCTCGCCGCCAGCCGCGAAGCCGTCGTGCCCCCAACCACCAGGAAAGAGCAGCATGACAGGAACATCCTTCGACGACACCCAGCGATTCATCCTCGAGAGCTTCGCCAGCGGTCTCCCTTTTTCCAGCTTTCTCCCGGGCATTGCCGGCCCTCTCGGGACGCCCATGTGGGCCTTCTACGTCAACCGTGGACAGGGCATCGCCAGCTTTGGTATCGGCAACAAGGACAACCCGATCATGGAGTTCCTTCCTGCCAACAAATCCTACCAGAGTGCGCCGCTTACGGGGTTCCGGACATTTCTCAAGTTGACCG
>JABDQB010000511.1 GCA_013042495.1 Gemmatimonadota bacterium | reverse complement strand
GCTTCGTGGTCACCGCCGAGGTGCTGTACACCAAGGCCATCCGGCAGCTGTTCTTCGAGGAATTCAACATTCCCACCGAGCAGATCGGAGTCGACCCGACGCAGGGCAACCGGCCGCTGTTCGGCACTCCGGACGCGGGCCTCCGAGACGGTGCGTTCGCTCCGCAGCGCGTGAGCGACCAGTTCGCCCAGGTCATCCGGGTGAAGAACAAGAACGACAACAGGTCGCTGCTCCTCACTTTCGAGGTCAATCGCCAGATGACCGATTGGCTCGGCCTGAGGGCGGGATACACGTTTTCCAACGTCGACGACACGCAGGGGCTGTTCTCCAGCCAGGCCACGTCGAACTACGGCCGGAATGCGATCCGCGGGAACCCCAACAATCCGGAGCTCACCAATTCGTCGTTCGAGCGTCCGCACCGGATCGTGCTATCGGCCACGTTCCTGGCGAACCTGGGACGGAACATGGCGCTCGAAATCACGCCCACGTACTTCGGGCAGTCGGGTAACCCCTACTCGTTCGTGGCGCGCGGCGATATCAACGGTGACGGATACCGTGGCCAGGGGATCAGCCGAGACAACGACCTCATCTACATCCCCAACAACGTCAACGAGTACCTGTGGCGGGATCCCGGCGACGCGGCGGACTTCGACGCGCTCATCAACGACAACGAGTGCCTGAGTTCGCAGCGGGGCCAGCTGATGAAGCGAAACAGCTGCCGCAATCCGTGGAGCAACGTGTTCGGGCTCCGCGGAGTGCTGCGGTTTGGATCCCTCGGACCGGGAGCTTTCGATCTCGTGTTCGACGTATTCAACCTGTTCGGGAACAAGGTGTTCCGGACGGCCGACATCGATCGCGGCGAGATCGCGATCCGGTACCGGGGACGCGACGGCGACGTCGATGACGGTCAGATGATCTTCAGTTACGAAGGCTCCACCGCCGACAACAACGGCGACGGAAAGGTCGATGCGTACGAGTTGTTCCAGAACGCTTCGCGCCGCCAGCTCCAGATCGGTCTGCGGTACGTCTTCTAAACCAACCGTGTCCCGGGTCGATCCGGGACCCCGATGAAGAAAGCCCCCGTTCTCCTGGAGAGCGGGGGCTTCTTCGTGGTGCCAGCTGGTCGGGGTGGGCTGGTCAGCCTGCCACCGACGCCTCTTCCCCGGCGAGATACTCCCCGGCCAGGTCCACCCACTCCCGGTTCCCCATGTATAGCGGCGTGCGCTCGTGCAGCTCCTCGGGCTCGATGGATGAGATGTCTCGCACTCCGTCCGTGGCCCGGCCCCCGGCCTGTTCGCAAAGCATGGCGAGCGGCGCGGCCTCGTAGAGAAGCCGCAGCTTGCCCTTCGGGCTCTTGCTGTCCGCCGGGTACATGAACATCCCGCCGTACAGCAGGGTGCGGTGGAAATCGGCCACCAGCGAGCCGACATAGCGGTGCGAGAAGCCGCCCCCGTTGCCGTCGTCGCCTCGGAAATAGCCTACCAGGTCCTTCTGCCCCTGGCTCCAGCGCGCGTAGTTGCCCTCGTTGCAGCTGTAGATCTTCTTGCCGGGCTGAGGAAGCTTGATATCCCGATGCGAAAGCAGGAACTCCCCGATCGACGGATCGAGCGTAAACCCCGCCACGCCCTGTCCCGTGCTGTAGACCAGGACCGTCGAAGACCCGTACATGACGTAGCCGGCCGCGACCTGCTTGAACCCGGCTTGCAGGCAGTCCTCGAGCGTCCCATCACGGCCCTCGCTGATCCGCCGGTGGATCGAAAAGATCGTCCCGATGGAGATGTTGGCATCGATGTTGGAGCTTCCGTCGAGCGGATCGAACAGCAGAACGTAATCGCCGGTCGGGAACTGGCCGGGGATCTGGATCAGCCCCTCTTCCTCCTCCGAGGCCATCACACAAAGCTGGCCGTTGTGATCCATGGCGTTGAACACCACGTCGTGCGCGTACTCGTCCAGCTTGCGCACTTCCTCGCCGTGGACGTTCTCCTTGCCGGCCATCCCCAGGATGTCCACGAGTCCCGCCTTGCTGACCTCGCGATGGATCATCTTGGCCGCCAGGGTCAGGTCGTACAGGATGTTCGACAGGGCGCCGGTGGCGCCTGGATGCTCGCGCTCCGACTCGATGATGAACCGGCCGAGGGTAATGACGTATCGATCCATGCCTGCCTCCGGAGGATGAGCGTACGAATACGCTATTTCTCACCCCTTTGTGACGTCAAGACGCGTGCCAGCTTTCCCGTGGCGGTCCAGTCCCGTTCGCCCTGTACTCGCCAGCCCTTTTCGGCGTCCACCTCGAGGCACAGCGTCCCGTCGCGATCCGTGCGCCAGACCCGGGGAATTCCGGCACCCGCCAGTCGATCGAGCACCGCCGGATGGGGGTGTCCATAGGCGTTTCCCCGCCCTGCCGAGATGACGGCCGCCGACGGGCGTACGGCGGACAGAAAGGCGCTCGCGGTGGAGCTCCGGCTGCCGTGATGTCCCACTTTCAACAGGTCCGCGCGAACGGAGTCCGGCCCCCAGTTCGACAGGAGCTCGTGCTCGGCCGCGGTCGTGGCGTCGCCGGTGTTGAGGTAAACCAGCGCCCGACCGATGGAAACGCGCAACAGGAGACTCGTCTCGTTGGCGCCGATTTCGTCGTCATCGAAGCGTGTCAGGGACGGGCCGAGAACCCTTATCGTGACATTGTCGAGAGACACGGTGTTTCCCTGCTCGGCCGGCAACCACCGAATCCGATCGTCCTCGGTTCGGGCGAGGAAGCGCGCGTACGAGCGTTTGGGAGCTGGATGGCCGGAATCCAGCACGCGGAACAC
>JABDQB010000502.1 GCA_013042495.1 Gemmatimonadota bacterium | reverse complement strand
AACCGGCTGGCTCTTCGGGGCGACCTCCACCGTGCGTGTGGTCCGCACCGGATCGATCGAGGGCCGCCTTGTCACCTCCTGCCGCGCCTTTTCGCGCGTCGTCGGCTCACGCTGCCCAGGGGTCAGTTCCACCGTGCGCGTGGTCCGCACCGGATCGATGGAGGGCCGCCTTGTCACCTCCTGCCGCGCCTTTTCGCGAGTCGTCGGCTCACGCTGGTTCGGCGTCAACTCCACGGTGCGCGTGGTCCGCACCGGATCAATGGAGGGGCTCCGCGTCACTTCCTGCCGCGCCTTTTCGCGCGTCGTCGGCTCACGCTGGTTCGGAGTCAGCTCCACGGCGCGCGTGGTCCGCACCGGATCGATAGAGGGCCGCATCCGGTCGCTGCCTCCGTCGGCGGCCGGTGGCTTCCAGCCGTTCGGGAGCTGGACCTCCTTCTCCCGATTGACGAACGGACCGATGTCCTCGAGCTCGAACTTCTTTCCTCCATCGTCGTAAGCGAGGATCCGGTTGACCCGGTCCGGCGACGTCCAGTGGCCGGGCGTCAGCCCGCGCGTGTCCGTAGTGATGATACCACGCCCGACACGCTCGCCCTCGCGGCCGAGGTCGCGCCCGGACTTGATGTACCGGTGCTGGTCGCGGTGCCCGAACCGATCGTATGGCGTGAAGCACCAGTCTCGGAAATGCCCGCCAGCGTATCCGTAGACCCCGAACGACAGGCCGAAGCGACTGCCGTAATGGTTCGAGTAGTAGCCCCACGGTACCCAGCCCACATATCTCGGCCCCCAGTACCAGAACACCCAGGCCGACGCGAAGCGGTGGCCGGGGAACCAGACCCAACCGTAGCCTGGCACGATATCCCAGTTTCCGTAGTGGTGGGGCACCCAGCCCCAGGGCTCGTAGGAGACCCAGAAGAGACCGGTGGGAGTGTGACGCCAACGCCCTCTCGAGTACGGGCGCCAACCGTGCTTCACGCGTGGCTGCCAGGCACGGGCGCCGCGCACGGAGACCCATGTTCCATGCGATCGTAGCGGTGCCGCGGCGTAGCGAATCGACTCGTCCACGTTGACTTCGGTGGTCCGCGTGTAGCTTGCCGTGCGCGATTCTCCCCAGCGCTCGACGGGCAGGAGCCCGCGAGCCGCGGCCAGGCGCACGCGAGTCCCGTCGAATCCCTCGACCAACGCCTCTTCTCCGGCTTGAACGGTGGTGATCGCGGTACCGGCTCTCACCTTCGCGCTTCCGCGCCGCGCAACGACCAGAGTCCGCTCGTCGCCCAGTGCCTCTACCAGGTACGTCCCGGGCCCATGAAGCTCGACATAGGCGTTGGGTGTCTCGATGGCGGGCGGTGCATCACCGATGTAGTCGTCGGCCACCGTGATCTGCAGCGAGCCCCCCCTCAGCTTCAGGGCCGTGATCAGATCGCTCCGGTCCGGCGAACCGGCCAGCGTCAGGAAGACGACCTCCGCCTGATCGTCAAGCCGCAAGACATTGCGATCGGCGAGGCGGACCTCGGCCCGGGCAGCCCTGGACAGCCGAAGCTCGTCACCGGCAAGCACGGCCTCCGTACCGTCCACGGATACGGACTCGCCGGTATCAGCTTCGAGAAGCGTGACCTCCCCCTGCGATGTGCTGACGTAGCCGTAGCTGTTTTCTGAACTGGTGGGGGGAGCTTCCTGGGACCTGGAGATGGCGGGAGTGAGCAGGAAGGTGAGAAGACCGGCCAGGCCGAGGCCCATCCGACGCTCCGTCCGTAACATACGCATGTTTCACCTCCTGCCGTGCCGTGCCCCTCACCCGGACACCCGTAGCCGGCATTTGGCATTACACGGCGGGGGCCCACACGTTCCGGCCTCCGCCGTCCCGGGTCCCCGTATCGCGCACCCACGGCTACGCTTGTGGAATCTACCGCGCTTTCGGCCGGCCCGCTTCCAGCTGCCTCCGGAACACCTCCGCCTCGATCAGTCGGTCGACCTGCTGGCCCTGGTTCCGGATCGCCTGCTCCAGGCGGGTGGCCACGGCCATGATCGGCACGCCAAACAGGAAGAAGATCGCAGTGAGCGGGATGAGGAGCGCGAAATCGAACAATTGTCCTCCGGTGTAGTGCCCAGCAGCGCTTACGCGGAGTCGAGCGAGGCGAAGGCGTCCCTGGGAATCCAGCCCATGCGCCCGAAGCCCGCGATGTAGCGCACTCTCTCCGCCCGCAGCCGGTAAAAGGCGAAATCGGGAAAGTCTATGTATGTGGCAGAGCCAGGGTGTGCCTCGAGGTAGAGATCCCGGAATTCGGCCCGGTCTTCAACGCGCTCGGCCCGCCCGACAATCGTGGCTCTCGGTTGCGTCAAAGCGTCCGGTGAGCCGATCGCGGGGCCGAGAAGAAGGGACCCCCGTGAATCCGCGTCCAGGTTCTTGCGGTGCTCCGCCAGCCCGCTGAGGAACATCACGACATCGCCGTCGGG
>JABDQB010000497.1 GCA_013042495.1 Gemmatimonadota bacterium | reverse complement strand
CGTCGATAGCGCGGACCTGGACTCGCTGATCGGGGGGCAACGAGCGGTTGAAGTCGCGAATCGAAGTGATCAGCACGCCGCCCAGGAATACGTTTGGGCGCCACTGGGGCTCGAGCCCCCCGTCGTTCACGAAGTCGTAAAGAAGCCAGTCGACCATGTGCGGCCATTCGAGCAGGATCTGCCGAAACCCCCTGGCATGCATCTCCCGAACGAGCGCCGCCATCAGCTCACGGTGCTCAACGAGCAAGTGAGTTTCACCGACGAGCACGACCCTGTACGGCGAGAGTCGATCCAGAACCTCGGCGGGTATCGCCTGCCCCGCAAAGGGCACTCCGTCCCGGTCTACCACCTGCTCCAGAACAGGCATTGGGATCTCGGTCACACCGGAGCAGCCCGAGACCATGGCGGCGAGAGCAGCGCTCGTCACCGTCCGTTTCCATGCCAGGGCGGTCACGGCCCCACGAGTGTCGGGTGCGAGGGACAGAAAGGCGAGCTTACGCATGGACCCCTTCCCGGGCCAAAGGCGGCTGCCAGGAGGGAGGGTTGGCAGGAGAGCCTAAGAAGACCTTGTACTCTATATATATACGAGATTCCAAGCCTCACCGTTAGCCACCTACCGAAGCAAGGCGCGGACGCCCGGCCGTAGGCTCCGATGCGGGTCCGCTTGAAACGTTTCAAACGGCCGCCACTGGCGTTTCGTGAAACAACTTCGCGCCAGTATGGCGCGGTACGTATGCGCCGTAAGTTATGCGCTTACAACACGCTACGTTCACGGCACACGCTGATTCGCCCGCGGTCTGCATCGTGCCCCTGTCTCGGGGCAGAAGCTCGAAGTTGACGCTCGAACCCGAGACAAGGAGAAGCAGGATGAGTGTACGAAGCATTGCAGCAACGCTAGCGGTGCTGGTCGCCGTCGGATGTTCCGACGCGACGGAACCTGAAGTCCTCACAACTGACGCGCAGCCGGAGTTCGCGAATGCCAACGCCTCGCCGAACGCCGCCGACATGCGCAGCTACTACGTCACGATCGCCAACCTGACCGCCGGTCAGCCCCTCACTCCTCCGCTGGCCGTAACCCACCGCCGGGCGGCGGACGTGTTTCAGGTCGGGGATCCAGCCTCTTTCGGGGTAAAGGAAATCGCGGAAAACGGCAACCTGGCGCCGCTCGTATCAGCCCTCGAGGGTTCCCGGCACGTGTCCGACCTCGTCGTGGCCGTAGCCGGCGATCCACCGCCCGTGCTCCCCGGCACCTCCGTGACCTTCGAGATCGAAGCGGAAAAGGGCGCTCAGTTCTTCTCCTTCGTGTCGATGCTCATTTGCACCAACGACGGCTTCACCGGTCTGGATTCCAAGAAGCTGCCCAATGGGGTAGGAGATCAAATCGTATTCGAGACCGCTGGTTATGACGCCGGCAGTGAAATCAACACAGAAGATTTTGCCGATATCGTGCCGCCCTGCCCCGCCCTCACGGGAGTCGCGACCATGGACACCGGTAGCGGTATGAGCCACCCGGCGCTGGCAGAAAACGGGGTGATTCGTCACCACCCGGGCGTATCCGGAGGGAACGATCTGCTCACGGGCCTGCACGGCTGGACCGACCCGGTGGCTCGCGTCACGATCCGACGGATCGACTGACGAGCAGGGTCGACAGTAACGCCGGAACACGCTGGGGGTTGCCTTCTAAAAGGCACCCCCGGCGCGCGGCGGTGCTGGCTCGGCCATTGCCCTTGATAATAGCTTCCCTCCTGTCATGACTATCTCTCTGAAGCGCGCGCTTCTCTTGCTGCTGGGCGGAACCGTGCTGGTGGCCCTCATCCCCGGCGGCCTCGTGCTGGATCGACGACTGACGGCCGAGCTCGAGCGCGCGGCCCGCGATGGCCTTTCGATCGCGCCACGTCTCCTCGAAGACCGGAACGCCGCACGGGCAGACGCCTTGATGATGCACGCAAAGGATCTCGCGGCGTCTACCGCTGTGGTTGCAGCCTTCCGCAGCCTCGACGCGGAGGCTGCCGTCCGCGCGGCCAGGGAGGCGCGGTTCGAGGAACGGGAGGAAGTGGTCGTCGTTTCCGGCAGATCCGAAGAGCTGTGGGCCGGTCCGATGCCGGATGACGAGATGCTCGACGCCACTCGAGCCGGGCAGATGCCGGTGTCTTTCCTTGCGACCCCAGCCGGGCCGGCGCACGTGGCCCTCGCCCCGGTCATGGATGAGGACGCCTGGATCGGTGCGGCGGGCGTGTTCGAGA
>JABDQB010000496.1 GCA_013042495.1 Gemmatimonadota bacterium | reverse complement strand
CCCGAGACCCCCGAGGGCGTCCGTGTACTGGGCCGCGAACGAGATATCCGCGGCCCCGCGCCTCCCGGGATCCACCGGATCGATCGGGCCGAATCCCAGATCGCGGCTGACGGTATCGAGGCGATGTAACAGCGCATAGTTGCCCTCGGTCGGCGCCATCGGCGGGTACGAGTCACGGAATCGGATCTTCGCCGTGGCCCGGGGCAGGCTCTCGGCTACGATCCCGCGCATCCGCGCCTTGGCGCTCTCCAACTGGTCGAAGGTCAGGGTCCGCAGATCGCCCGCCACCGTAACCATCTGGGGAATCACGTTGGTCTTCCCGAACGCCTCCCCGCGGTCGAGCTGCGCGTCGTAGGCAACGCTGGTGCCGCCCAGAATCAGGCCGGCCCCGAGGGTCAGGTACTCCTCGCCCCTGAGCTCCTCGTAGAACCGGCTCAAGACACGCGCGGCCTCGAAGATTGCGCCAGCTCCATACTGGTCGCTGAAGATCACGGACGAGTGCCCGCGGATCGCGGAGACCTCGAGCGTCCAGCCCGTGAAACCCCGGCGCGCGACGGTGGCCGAGTTGAGGCCTCCCACACCACCCTCGAAGCCGAGCGCCGCGTCGCTTCGGCGGGCGGCGTCATACAGGTCCGCTCGCGAGACGGCCAGCGGGTCGCCGGTCGCCTCCTCATCGCCGAGAAGCGCCACTACGATCCGTGCGTCCGCCAGCGCGCCCGCATCCGCCAGTGCCTTGAGGGCGTACAGGATCACGACGTCCCCACCCTTCATGTCCGCCACGCCGGGCCCCCTGGCCTCGCCGCCCTCCAGCGTCTCGAACGACTGAAACGGACTGTCGGACTCGTAGACCGTGTCGAGGTGCCCGATCAGGAGGACCCGCTGACCCGAACCGCCATCGATCTCGGCGAACAGGTGTCCTGCCCGCCCCATCTCCGGCGGCATCTCGATCCAACGCGTCTCGAACCCGAGCGCCGCGAGTTCGGTCTCGAACATGCGGCCGACTTCGCGCACGCCGGCCCGGTTCATCGTCCCGCTGTTCACATTCACGATCCGCTGCAGGAACGCTTCGGCCTCGGAAGACCGCCGGTCCACCGCCTCGGCGATCCGACGTTCGGTAGGCGACAGGTCGCCACCAGGGCCGCTTTCGCGCGCTGCCGCCACGGTTGTCGGGGCCGCAGATGTCCCTCGCCCGGCCACGGGAGCCGGCGCCGCCTGCGCCGCCAGGGGTGACGCCACGACCGCCTCCAGGTCGAGCGGCATCGCCTGGGTGCCCACCTCGGCCAGCACCGGTACTTCTGACCCATCCGGCGGAGCCGATGCACACCCGAGCGTGAGCGCTACCGACGCGATCACCAGCCAAACTTGCCTCATGCTCCCCGCTTCCTCATCGTTAATCCGAACAAACGCCGAAAACCCGAACGCACCCGAGATCAGGATTCTCGCTTGACATGAGCCGTCGGAACAGCCCCGTACCCGAGTGGATACCCCCGGACCTGCCTGCGGCTCCCGGCGTGTACCAGTTCGAGGATACCCTGGGGAATCCGATCTACGTGGGAAAGAGCGTCAACCTGCGCCGCCGGGTCCGCGGCTACTTCTATGGCGGCGGACCGAAGGACGATCGAATGGCTCTGATGGTGCGGCTCGCCCGCCGCGTCGAGCTGTTCCCTGCCGGCACGGATCTCGAGGCGAAGCTCGAGGAAGCCGACCGGATCGAAAGGTTCCGGCCCGCCTTCAACAAGGCTCTCAAGAACCGTTCGAAGGGATGGTACATCGAGGCGGACCTGGGCTCGCCGTTCCCCCGGTTGCGCGTGATCAGCCGCCCGCGTCGGCCGCGGGCCAGGCACTTCGGACCGTATCGCGGGCGGCGCCAGCCGGCGGAAGTCGTCGTGCTCCTCGAGAAGATCCTCCGCCTTCGCAGTTGCTCCGGCGCCATCCGACCCGATCCTGATGCCTCACCCTGCCTCCAGCACGGTATCGACCAGTGCACCGCTCCCTGCGTAACTCTGGTCGGCATCAACGTGTACCGGGCGCAGGTGCGGGAGGCGGTACGCCTGCTGGAGGATCCTGCCTACCTGC
>JABDQB010000493.1 GCA_013042495.1 Gemmatimonadota bacterium | reverse complement strand
GACCTGCAGGACCAGGAAGCTCGCGATCTTCAGCCAGGCGAAGCCCGGGCTGACGAACCTGATCAACCAGCTGCAGGCCTCCACGAGGAGAGCCGACCCGAAAGTGATCCCGATCAGGGTCGCCTTGATGCGAAGCGCCGTCGGCAGGAACAGGAGCAGGTGCGTGAGGGTCATCACGAGGATGCCCATCGCGAACAGGTGGAAGTGGCTCTGTTCGGCGAGCGACGAGACGGGGCGCGGCGGCTGCCCGAACTCGGCCTCTGGATCGCCGCGGTAGTAGGCGGCCACCGAGTCCGGGGTCAGATCCATTTTGGTGAGCCACACGGCCCAGTTGGTCACCCAGAAGAAGAGCACGTAGACGAGGAAGAACATCAGCACCATGCGCAGCATGGCGTTCTTGTTCCACTCGCCGGTCACGGTGAATCTCATCGAGCCTACTTCCCGATCCCGACGCCCGGATCCGGATCGCCGAACCCGACCTCGAGCGCGGCCAACGAGCGCCTGACGGCGGCCGCGACCGCATTGGAAGTCATCGTGGCCCCGGCCATCCCCACGATCCCGCGCCGTACCGCAAGTTCCGGGTCGAGCCTGCGATCGTCGAACTGCAAGAACCACTTGTCGGACGCACGGTACTGGACGGGCTCGTGGAAGGCGAGGAGGTGGACACCCTCGACCCGGTGATCCGTGTCTGTGACCACCATCACCGTCTCGGGCAGGCTGCGCACCTTGTGGGTGTCGATGATGCCGCGGTGGGTGACCTGGCCGTCGCACCAGGCTTCATAGACCCGGACCAGGCGCGACTCCAGGGCCGCCCCGGCGCGCTCAGCGACCTCTTCGGCGTCCGCCTCACTGAACATGAGGGTCGTCGTGGTCACCGAATCTGCGGCCGGAAACGCGAGCTGCAGCGCGGACACCCGGCTGTGGTAGACCTCGGCCCGCGCGTCCATCACGTCATGGATCAACGTGAAGGTCGCGACCGCGAGGAACACCCACACCGCGAAGGGCACACGCCTGATCAGGTGCGGCCGCTCGGGACGGGAAGCCTGGGTCACCGGGCATTTGTCGCAGCTGCAGTTCGCCATCATCAGTCTCCTAGAATACGAACCCGGCGCCGAGGCGGACCTCGTCGAGGGCGTCGATGGAGTCGTCGGAGGTGGTGAGGTGCTCCCACTCGCCCTTGATCACGACCTGCGGGTGCGGCAGGTAGTGCACACCCGCGGTGATCGACTGGCGATCCTGGGCGGGGTTGCGCATGAACCCGTCGCCGACCTCGTGGTGCAGGTCGAAGGCCTCGTAGCGGACCCACGGCTCGATCCGGTGACCCGGCTGTTCCGTGAACAGCGGGGCGATGTCGTAGGCGGCCTCGAGGTACCAGCCGAGCTGGCTCTTCGGAACCGTAGTGTCCACGTCACTGATGTCGGCGGCCCCGTTGATCCCGGACAGCGCCACCAGGCCGCGGAACTCGAATCCGGAGCCACGCCAGTAGGCGTGCGCTTCGCTGACCCAGTTGCTGACCGGGATCTCCGCCAACATCGCGTCCAGGATGAGGCCCTGGTCGGCCCCGCCGTAGTATCCGGAGGCCGAGACGCCGAATTGTGCGGACTCGTAGTCCAGCGCGCCGACGACGCCGATGTCGTTCCAGATTGCGCGGTTACCCTTCTGCCGGCCGCCACGCACACCGTTGTCGTCGAACTTGGAGCCGTTCATTCCATTGAGCACATACGCCGTGTAGCGCACCGCATCGCCCAGCTGTCCGTGGGCGCCGCCCCCGAGCTCACGCCAGGTGGACGGGATGATCGTGCGCTCGATCGTCGGCCGGATGTTTCCTCGGTAGTAGGGCGGTTCGTGCAGCACGTTCACGAACCCCATCGGGACCAGCAGGTTGCCGGTGCGGATGTTGAAGCTCTGGTGCAGCAGGAAGTCCAGGTACGCGAACTCGACGGAGACCGAGCCACCCTTGCCGGCGTAGTTGCTCGAGGTGGTGCCGTGCTCGAACTCGAGCTCGGTGTTCATGACGATTTTGTCGCTGAACTTGTAGCCGATGTAGGTGATGAACCGGTACATGTCGGCGGTGTTGTCGCCATCGATCGTCTTCTCGAAGTAGAACTCGCCGTAGCCACCCACGGCCAATCCGTGGTTCTGTCCGTAGACGCGGCTTGCCGCCGGGCCCATTCCGAAGGCCGAGTTGAGACCCTCATCGGTCTCCGGGATCGACATCTCCTCGCGGAGGCGGGCGATTTCCTCCGCGAGGATGTCGACGCGCTCCTCGAGCGCTTCGTCTGCTACGGCGCTCACCGAGATGAGCAGGGTCAGGGCGAGGAAAAGGGCAGCCATCAGGATCTCGAGTCGGTTCTTCCGCATGGGTCTGGTCCTGGTCTGGCACGGGGGTGCCGGTGATGTACAAGCTTAGTTGATATTGAAAACTATTATCAATATCAACAG
>JABDQB010000492.1 GCA_013042495.1 Gemmatimonadota bacterium | reverse complement strand
GCCGAGATCTCAGCCAGTCCCCGGAATCGATTCAAGGCCGAGGTCACGGAATTGCGATCGTCGGGCAGTCTTCTGCGCGTGCGACTCGAGGGCACGGGAAACTGGCTGGCGGTGATCACGCGCGCTGCGGGGGACGAGCTGTCGCTCGAGGTCGGTTCAAGACTCTGGGTGCAGGTAAAGGCGACGGCGCTGCACGCCTTCGCCGTGCACGCGACCTAGGCTTCGCGATCCGAAATGAGTGGCATCTGGTCGTCCAGGCTCGACGGGACCAGGTGGTGTGCCCGGCACCGTGCCTCGTAGCTTTCCAGTCCCCCTACCTGGATCGTGGGCCCCTCCGCCGGGGCGGGCTGGCCATCGATCAGGCGCTGGTTCCGGGTGGCCAGATCACCGCACACCACGCAGATCGCATGCAGCTTGTCGATCTTCTCGGCGATCGCCAGGAGCGATCCGATCGGCCCGAACGGAAGACCTCGGAAGTCCATATCCGTCCCGGACACGATGACCCGGACCCCCTGGTTGGCGAGGTCATTGGCGACCTCGAGGATGCCGGGGTCCATGAACTGCACCTCGTCCACCGCTACGACTTCGGTGTCCGGGTCCACGAACTCCGCCACGTCACGCGAGTTGGAGACCGGACGGGCTTCGATTTCCCGACCGTCATGCGAGCTGATCCTCTGAATCCCGCCGTATCGATCATCGAGCTGGGACTTGAAGACCTGCACCGTCCGTCGGGCGATCATGGCCCGGCGTACCCGCCGCAGAAGCTCCTCGGACTTGCCCGAGAACATCACTCCCGTGATGACCTCGATCGAGCCTTCCCGCCCCTCCCGCGCCATCCGCGACCGCCCTCTACTCGTTCACGATCGCTTCGGCGAGCAACTCCCGGAGCTGCTCGTCGGACATCTCGAGCAACGCCGCTTCGGCCAGCGCGACGTTCCCGCTCTCGTGCCGAACGAACCTCGCCGGATTCATCGGCGCGTCCAGGCAATAGAAGAAGATCCGGGCGGCTTCGACGGAGTCGGGCTGGCCGCCTGATACGTAGACTTCCCACTCGAGGAAGTTGTCGTCGGCGATCTTGCGTGACATGCCGGTCCTCACACTTCTACGGACGACGCCAGCAGCTTCTGCAGGTCGTCTTCGCTTAGTTGTTTCGCGGCCTCGGAAGGGACCTTCGAGTATCCGGGTGGGACGAGAGTATAGCGCTGCGGGTCCTTCGGTCGGGTCCGGTTGCGGAACATCACGAGCAGGCGCGGAGACTGCGGGTTCGTGCCGGAGTGGAGGCAGAGCGAAGCCTGCCAGTCCTGCCCTCCAGCGCTGGTGAATTTCACCTTCTCGCTGTCAGCCGCCCCATCGTATCTGAAGAGGAGCTTCTTGAGGATGCTGGGCTCCTGAGTGGCCATGAATCGCCTTCGCCGTTACAGGTGTCATCTGGACAGCCAGCGGGAGGACCGCCGGCGGGACCGAGGGGCTGTCGAGCGGGTTTCACACTCGATTTCGCTGTCTCCTCACGGCCGTCCGACAAGCTACCTCCACGCCCGCGGTTCTGCCAACCTGTGCGGTGGTGGCTCGTCAGACTCGTTGCCCTGACGCCACAGGGGGAGTATGTCGCCAGGTGAGCGCATTCGGCTCAGTTCGTGCCGCACAATGCGGCAATGTCGTCTAACGTAAGCATGTGCATATACTTCGGGCGTTCGTATCATTGGTTCAACACTGGCTGAATGCCACGATCGGCACACGCTTTCGGGGTACGCTTCTTGTAAGCCTGCTACCCGTTGCTGTAAGAGGAGGTACCGGCTCTTCAGCGTGGCTCCGACGGAGCCACCAAACGGTCCAGGAGGGACGTGAGTCTCAGGTTCTCGATCAACGAGAAGTGCACGTCGTGCATGGCGTGCGTGCGGGTCTGTCCGGTTGAGGCGATCGCCGTGGCCGGTAATCAGCTCCGCATCGACCCGACTGCGTGCATCGAGTGCGGGCTGTGTGTACCCTCGTGCTATCACGATGCAATCAACGTAGTGGGCGACATCGACCAGTGTGTCGAGTCGATCGAGCAGGACCGCGCTCTCCTGATTCTCCCGAACGAAATCAGCGTCTTCTTCTTCCCCGCCACGCCCGAGCAGATCCTGAACGCCTGCTTCGAGATCGGATTCCGTACTGTCTATTTCGAGGCGATCGGTGACGAACTCGTCGCCGCCGAGTATCTGCGGCTCTGGAATGACGGCGGTTACCGGTCCTGGCTGCGCTCAACGAGTCCGGTTGTGGTCAACTACTGCCGTACTCGAGCGCCCGAACTGCTGCCGTTCCTCGCCCCCGTCGTGACGCCGGCGGTCGCGCTCGCGCGCCACATTCGGAGCATCGAGAGCGAGGACACCGACATCGTGTACTCGGGTTTCGGAGCACCCGGAGCCAACGGGACGAAAGACGAGCTGGACATCTGCATTTCTTTCGAGGAACTGGAAACGCTCCTGACCGACCGGGGCGCCAAGCCTCTCGAGCAACCGCAGACACTCTTCAGGCTCACTCCTGACAGGCGGCGTCACCTGTCTCTGTCCGGCGGACTTCCCCGTCAGATCCTGGAGGAGCAGCGTCAGACATCGCGGACCTTTCGGAAGGAGCGCGATCTGAAGGCGCTTCCAGCGCTGGCACGTGCGCTGCTCGAGGAAGGAACTCCGCTCGGCTTCGTGGACATTCTCCCCTTCGAGGGGAACCTCGGCCATCCGGCGTTCGGGCCAGGTGACGAC
>JABDQB010000480.1 GCA_013042495.1 Gemmatimonadota bacterium | reverse complement strand
CGTCGCCCCATGCCACGTCCGTTGAACCGTACAGCTCTGTCGTCTCCTGGACAGCTGCCGCGAATGCCTCCGCTGCCAGCTCGGGGGAATCCAGACCCCGGGGCGTGGTCGTGGGCTCGTCTGGATTCCAGGCGTCGGCATAGTCTCCCCCCATCTCGTCATACTGGCCGACCCATCGGTCGAAGAGCACTCCCCCCCTGCTGTCTAATCTCGACGTGTTGTCCCAGGCTTCGAGTAGCTCGAGGGCGGATGCCACCTCACCAACCGGACGGGAAGCGCTGAGGGCACGGACGAGATCGGGCTTCACTCTGTCCGCCATGAGCATGCGGGGAGAGTGCTTGAGCTCGATCAGCTGTTCCAAGGTCACGTTGTCGGCGCCGCGCAGGAGTTCGACCCCCAACTGACTTCGGAGCCGAAGCCGGCGCTCGGGCCACGCTGCTGGAACCGAGGGAGCCTCGAGGAACTGTTCGAGGTTTGTGTAGTGGAACGAGTCGTTCTCGTTGTGCAGATACCCAGTCGTCGGATTCAGCAGCTGCGGAAGCGAGTCGAACGGCACCAGCTCCTGCCACACCTCACTACGAGAGCTGACCGGGATCGCCACGGTGTCGCGGCCCGATGGATGCGGGAGTATGGGGATCGCCGCGTTCCACACGTAGAAGATGTTGCCAGCGGCGTCAGCGTACGTGAAGCTCGACTCCTTCATCGCGCGCAGCCGCATCGCGTCCTTCCACTCGTCCAGGGTGGAAGCCTGCATCATGCGGAGGAACTGTTCCGTGCGTCGGTACTCTCCCCAGTCTGCCGACCGAACCACGTATAACGTGTCGGCCGTCCGATCGACGACCGGTCCGATCTCCGTGTCGAGGAACTCGCGAGTGACCGTCTCAAGACCGGCCGAGCTGGTGAACTTGACCTGAAATTCCGTGGTTTGAAGTGGAACGGATTCGCCGTCCAGCAGGTAGGCATCCGAATCGTCGGGGTCGACGGAAAGCGCGTAGAACTCCTCGACGTCCGGCGAGTTGTTCGTCGTGGCCCAGCCCAGGTTGGCGTTGAATCCGCCGTTGAAGTACATGGGATAGCCCACCCTGAAGTCACCGTAGAAGTCGATGACCCCCGGTACCGTTATGTGTGCCTCGTAGTAGACACTATACCGACCCGCGCCCCACGAGAGGTGGGGATTGCGCACCAGCATGGAGTGACCGCTGGCTGTGCGGGACGGGCCGATCGCCCATGCGTTGGACCCGTCACCCGAGGCCGCCGCGGAGTCCCGTGCCGCTTCGCGTGCCTCCTGGCTGGCGAGAAACCGTCGCGTGGCTCCGTCCAGCCTCTCGTCCACCCAGTGCGCCGCGATATCCACCGCGGTGAATCGGGGCGCGGCCCACTCGGGAACCCTCTCCGGGTGAAGCTCGATGTAGCGGTTTACCGCGGCGACGTAACCTTCGTACATATCATGCGTATCGGCAGCGAGGCTCGGGTAGGTCTTGACCGCCTGCTGGTATCGGCGGCGCCACCAGAAGTCAGAGTCGACATGATCCTCGCCTTTGAAGAGTGCGAGTTCTCCGCGGACCATGGTCAACCGCTCGACCACGAGATGACCGTAGTCCTCCATGTGGACCCAACCCAACCCATACGCCATGGCCCCGAGGTCGTCAGCCAGAATGTGGGGCACACCGTAGGAAGTGCGCCGAATCTCCACCCTGTCGGCGTAGCCTGTCGTCTTGCCATCTCCACATCCAAGCGGAGTGCAGAGTACGGAGAGCAGCAGCAATGCTCGACCCAGACTTGCCCCTCGGGGTGCCTTCATGTCGCTTACCTCGGAATGCCGTCGCGGAATGTCCAGTGGTGCTTTGAACAGAGCCGAAACCTAATGATGAGCGCGCGTTACAGACAGGTTGTCGCGGGGCCGATCCGAAACGTCGCGCTGACCTCCTGCGGACTGCTGGCCTCGCTGCTCGCGTGCGGTCCGGAGTCCAAGCCCCCCGCCCCCGTGAAGCCGGGCATCGAAGTGCTCGCCGCTGATTCCTTGGACATTCTGGCGGGACTCCGCGTGGGTCTCATTACCAATCACACCGGAGTGGCTCGAGACGGGAGGCCGTCGGCGAACGTTTTGCTCGAGGCGGGAATCGATGTCGTGGCCCTCCTGGCCCCGGAGCACGGATTGTCCGGAAGCGCGCGACCGGGAGAGACGATCGAAGATACCACCGACGAAGCCTCCGGGCTCCCGGTTTACTCACTGTATGGAGATCGCTTGGCACCCGACTCTGCCATTCTCGTCGATCTCGACGCCCTCGTCTTCGACATCCAGGACGTTGGGGCGCGGTACTATACATATGTGTCCACCATGGCTGAAGCGATGCGTGCGGCTGCGTCGGCTGGCCTGACGTTCGTGGTCGCAGATCGCCCGAATCCGATCGGCGGGGAGCTTGTGCAGGGCAACGTTCTGGATCCGTCGTTCGCCTCCTTCGTCGGGCTCTTTCCGGTGGCGATGCGCCACGGCATGACCGTGGGAGAACTCGCCCTGATGTTCAACGAGGAGTTCTCCATCGGCGCACGGCTCCACGTGATCCCCATGCAGGGCTGGCGCCGGTCCGAGTGGGC
>JABDQB010000477.1 GCA_013042495.1 Gemmatimonadota bacterium | reverse complement strand
AAGAGCTCTTCGGCCCTTTCGAACTCGCGCAGCTCCGTGTAGACCACGGCGAGGTTGTTGAGGGCCGTGTGGTCCTGCGGGTCCATCTCCAGTAGCGCCTCGTACTCCAATGTGGCCCGGTCGAACTCGTACGTCGCATGGCTGAAGTATGACGCTCGCGCCAGGTGGCGCTCCCGCCGGGTGAGCCGGTCCTGGTGCTGGAGGGTCCTTGCGAGAGCCTCGACGCTCTTCGCCGGCTCCTGGCCCCGATTCTGGTATACGAGGGCCAGGCCGCGCCATGCCATGGCGAAGGCAGAGTCCCGCTCGATGGCTTCCTTCATCAGGGCTTCGACCCGGTCCGACGGGCCCTCGCTATGCCGCAGCGCCGATCCCTGGGAGAATAGGCGAAGCGCCTCCAGGTCGGCCGTCGTCACCCGCTCGAGCGGAGCGCTCGAACCGATGTCGCGGAGCGGATCGCCTACCCTCTCCCGCATGCCCTTCGAGAGACCGTCGATCGCGGCTATGATCTCGTCTTGATTGGCCGCACTCTGGCGTTGCTGGGCCAGGACCGTCCCGTCGCTAGCCGAGATCAGCCGTGCCGAAAGGACATAGCCGGATCCGGCGGGCGTGATCTCGCCCGTGATAATTGCCGGGATGCCTTCGCGCTCGGCCAGTTGACGGGCGAGGTCAGAGTCGAGCGTCGTCGTCGGCTCCAGCTCCATCCTTTGCATGCCCGCGGTGATCACGGACGGATCGGCGACGCGCACGACTCTGGAATCGGCGAAGTCGATGGTGAACGCCTCCGTGGCCGCCCGTCCCAGCAAGGAATCGGGAGACGCGAACTCGGAGACCAGAATCGTGGCCTTCTCTTCCAGAACACCTTTTGCAACGAGCGTTCCGGCCGGGCCGATTCCCGCTCCACGAGCCATCACCCAACCGACGGTCAGGATGCCGAGAAGGGCAAAGGCGAGGACGCCGCCCATGATGGCGTTGCGCCATGTGAGAAGCCGGCGCGCGCCAGGCTCCGATACAGGCGCAGCAGCCGTCACCGTCTCGGTGGAGGATGCCACGTGCTGTGGCTCTGGAGCTGGCGCTTCTGTCGTCGTGACGAAGGCCGTTGCCATCACGATCGGGAACCCGATGACGAGAAGGACCACAGCGAACGGAGCGACCCACTCCGGCAGAGCAAGACTGTCGGCAATCTGGGCCGTGACTTCCAGCGCTACCCATGAAGCCGCCAGGTAGATGCCCAGTACCTGCCAGAGCGAACGACGGTGGATCTCGCGGATCAGCTTCTTCATCCGCGCTCCCTCGCGATTTCTTCCATCCGGGCCCGCGCCGCACGGACTCGCGGCTGAAGTTCCGGATCGGCGTCGGCCCACAGCTCGGCGAACAGTCCGTAGTAGCCGGCGGCCTGCTCGAGGTCCCCCATCTCGTCGTACAGCTGACCGAGACGTTCCATGGTCCAGCCATTCCACACGCCGTCCACCCACATGCGGAAGTTGAACGCGGGCGTCAGGTATTTCTCGTAGTACACGGCGGCCGAGTCCGGCTGACCCGAGAGGTCGAACGCCCTGCCCACGGCGTGGTCGGCGCATGGCTGGCAGCCGTAGCCCCAGTCCGCGTCGCGGAGGGCCGGCAGCGCGTCGACGTAGCGGCCTTCCGCCACCGCAATCGAGGCGTCGGCCGACTCGAACCCGAGACGTGCCCGGTCGGCCAGGGGCCCCAGCTCCGCGCGCTGCGTGGCCAGGATCTCCCGAGCCTCATCGACGGCACCCGCCCCGGCGAGGACGGAGACGAGACCCGCGGTGGGCCGATCGAGCGGAGCGATGCTGTCCAGAGGGTATCTCTCGAGGGCGGTCTCGATCCGGCGCACGGCGCCCTCTGGGTTACCGAGTGAGAGGTCCAGCAACGCTCGCAACACGTTCACGTCGAGTGCCGCCGGGCTGTCCCTGCGCTCCGCCGCGTCGATCGCGGCCGCCAGAGCAGCGTCACCGGAAGCGACCTTGCCTTCCCGGGCGTCCAGAAGCCAGTCGGCAGTATGCGTCCAGGTCTCCCAGTACAGGTCCGCGCTCTCCGATTGCCGAAGCTCCGTGTTCAGGCGCCGGGCTCCCGCGGGGTCTCCGCGCAACTGCTCGAACGCCACCTGCCACGAAAGCCAGTCCGGGGCGTTTGGCTCCAGCACCCGCGCCGAGTCCAGCCAGACAGCCGCCTCGTCGAGGTTCCCGAGGTTCGCGTGCACGACGCCCACGTTGGCGGCCGTGAGTCCCCGCGGCTGCATGTCGTGCGCACGGCTGTAGTACTCGAGGGCCTTCTCCCAATTGCGCTGGAAGTAGTAGACCACACCGATGTTGTTCACCGCCGACGCCGCTTCCGGGTCGATCTGGAAGAGGTTCTCGTAGGCGACGATCCCAGCGGCCGGGTCATCCTCGACAACCAGGTGGTAGGTGGCGGCCACCGCCCACTTCTCGCGCTCCGTAAGGCGATCCCGGTACTGGTACGCCTTCGAGTAAGCCCAGTACTGGCGAGACCAGTCCTCGAACTTGTTCTGCAGGAAGATTCCGAGCCCCCGGTACGCCATCGCGAACGTGGAGTCGACCTCGATCGCCTGCTCCAGGAGTGCGATCGCGCCGTCGAGGTTGCCCTCATCCCGCTGAACCCCGGCCTCCGTGTACTTCCGCAGGGCCTCGAGCGAGCTGGTGCTCACCTGCGCCAGGGCCGGGCTCTTCCGCATGCTCGTGTACGATTCGCCGATCTGCTCCCGGAGGTCCCGCGAGATTTCGTCGATCGCCCCGATGATCCTGCTCGAGTCCGCGGCGGTGGTGCGGGCGTTGGCAAGCAGATCTCCCGCAGGCGTCACGAGATGGGCGGTGATCACGTGGGAGCCGCCGGCCGACAGGATCTCCCCGCCGACGACGGCGGACAGGCCCTCTCTCTCGGCGATCTCCCGGGCGGTCTCCTCGTCGAGGCGCGCGCCCTGGGGCAGCTGCATACGCGTCAACGCGCCCTCGACGGTGCGCGGGCTCACGAGGCGGACGATATCCGACTGCGACAGATCCACGCGGAGCGCCTCAGCGGCCATGCGGCCGAGCATGTCGTCCTCGGCCTCGAAGTCGGCCACGAGGAGCTCCGACCGCTCGTCGATCAGGCCCTTGGCCACGAGGGAGCCGACGGGACCGATGCCTCGGTTCCGCATGAACATGAAACCGGTGGTTACGACGGTGAGGAGCACGAACGCAGCGGCCCCGCCAAGAAGCGCCCTGCGCCACGTGAAGAAGTGATGTGCCGCCAGGTCTCCGACCTGCTCGTCCGCCGCGCTGGCCGACGCTGGAAGCGGATCCCCGGAGGTCGCTGGCTCGGCGGCACCCCCCGCCCGCGCCGCGAAACGCGCCTGAATTACGGCCGTTCCCAACATGATCGGGAGCCCGATCAGCAACAGGACCACCGCGAACGGGAACACCCAGTCCGGGAGACCCATGTTGTCCTTCAGGACGTCCACGACCTCGAGCACGCCCCACGAGGCTCCCATATAGAGGACGAGCACCTGCCATACCGAGCGGCCGCCAACCTGACCGACTAGCTGCCCGAATCCGTTCTTCTCCGCCATCAGCCGCGTTCCCTCACGATTGCCTGCAATCTTGTTCGGGCCGCCTCGACGCGCGGCTGAAGGATGGGATCTGCGTCTCCCCACAACTCGACGAACTGCGCGTAGTGCAACGCCGCGTTTTCGAGGTCACCCTTCTCGTCGTAAAGGCGACCAAGGCTTTCGTGAGCCGGCGCGAGCTGTGTCGCATCGAGAAAGAGGGAGAAGTTGCTCTGGGTCTCGATGTACTCCCGGTACCGGGCTATGGCGGAATCCGCCTGTCCTAGCGCCTCAAACAGTCGGGCGGCCTCCTCCGCGCGGCACTTGGGGCACTGGTCGGGCGGCCGCAGTCGCATCTCCGACAGAGCCCGCTCCGGGTCTCCCTCGGCCAGTGCGATCCACGCCTCTAGATCGTGCTCGTTGCGGCGCTCGATCTCCAGGTATCGCGGGCTCACTTCTGCATCACGTCTTGCCACCAGCCCTCGGGCGAGACCCGGGTCTCCCGCCCATGCCGCGATCCTCGCGAACCAGATCCACGGACGGTTGAGAACAGGTACGTCCTCCCGGGATTCATCTTCGATCGCTCGTTCCAGAGCGGACAAAGCCCCGGCGGTATCCGCAAGGACGAACAGTCGCCAGTGCGCCCTGCCTGCGTCGCCTATCCCTTCGTGCAGCGCCTCCGCGGCCTGCAACCGGCCATGCAGGAGCTCCAGGCGCCCGAGCTGACGATTCGCCCAACGGACGATTCCGCTCTGCGAGGCGTATTCCTCTCCCAGAGCCTCGAACTTGGCCCGCGCCGCCTGCTCGTTACCGCGCTCGTACTCGAACTGCGCCCGCCAACCTTCGAAGAGGGGACTCCGGGGCATTTCGTCCAGGACGGTATACGCGGAGTCCGCTTTCTCCAACTCGCCCAGGTTCGCCCAGGCCGCGCCCACGTTTGCCGCGTACATGTTCGCCGTCGAATCCGCCTCGCGCGCCCGACGGTAGTACTCGCCGGCCCGCTCGAAGTCGCCCTGCTGCCAGTAATTGAACCCGATGTTGTTGAGGGCCTGGCCGTCGCCCGGATCGAGCCGCAGCATGGCCTCATAGACCTGGAT
>JABDQB010000476.1 GCA_013042495.1 Gemmatimonadota bacterium | reverse complement strand
GGACACGACTCGCGAGGCGATCACGGAGGACGGGTGGTTCCACTCGGGAGACATCGGAGAACTGGACGAGGACGGCTACCTGAAGATCACCGATCGGAAGAAGAACCTGCTCGTGACGGCAGCCGGCAAGAACATCGCGCCGCAGCCGATCGAAGAGTTGATCGCGCGATCGCCCTTCGTGGAGCAGGTCGTACTTCTCGGCGATCGGCGCAAGTTCCCGCTCGCGCTCGTGGTTCCGAGCTTCCAGGCGTACAAGACGGCGTTTCCGGGGCGACCGATCTCTGAGTCCGATATGGAGAAACTGGCGGATGACGCGGACCTCCAGCGGTTGATGGACGACGAGGTCCTCTCGCGGGTCTCCTCCTGCGCTCGATACGAGCGTCCGAAGCGGATCTTGCTGGCGGGACGTCAGTTCACGGTCGAAGGCGGCGAGCTCACGCCGACCCTGAAGGTGAAACGGCGAGTGATCGAAGAACGCTATGCCGATCGAATCGAGGAGATCTACCGCCTGGTGGAGGCGGAGGCAGAGCCCTGTGCCTGAACGTTCAGTGCGCATCGTGTTCGTCAGCGGCCCGGACGCCGAGACCCTGCAGTCGATGGGTCGCGTTCTGGTGGAAGAAGGGCTCGCCGCCTGCGTGAACGTCTTCCCGGGGATCACGTCGGTCTATCGATGGGAAGGCGAGACCCGGGTGGAGCCGGAATGCATGGCGATGATCAAGACGACGGAAGGATGTGTTCAGGCCGTGCGCCTCAGGGTCGCTGACCTGCACCCGTACGACGTACCGGAATTCGTGGCCGTGAAGGTCGCCGAGGGTTCGCCTGCCTACCTGCGTTGGGTGAGGGAATCCGTAACGGATGGGAGCGGGGATGGCGAAGCGTAGAAGAGGCGGAAGCCGCGGACCACAGCCGGCCAGGAGCGCGAGCACGGCGGCGCCTGCCGGGCCCGAAGCTACGCCCGATGTCGACCCCGATGAGGCTCAGCTCGACCTGACCGCTGCCTCGGCGGGGGAAGATGCGGCAGAGGACGTCCCGGATACGGATATGGCTCCTGAAGCCGACGGTGCCGGTGCCGAGGAGCCGGCCGATGATGCAGGGGCGGACGAGCTCCCCGATGAAGAACCCCCCGAGACTAGCGCAGCCGCTGACGTGGTCGAGTCAGCGGACGCCCCGGTTCCGGACGTCAAGCTCGACCGGCGTATCTCTCCGGACAGGGCGGAGATCGAGGCGCTGTACCGCAGGGCTCGGAGCGCAGCCGAAGACGGGCGCCTCGTCGAAGCCGAGAAGGGCTACCGTGAGCTCCTGTTCCGGGCCCCGAACCACCTCAGGGCGCGGAACAACCTCGGCTACGTGTACGACAGCCTTGGTGAGCCGGCCCGTGCCCTGGAAGAGTATCAGGCCGCCCTGGAGATCGAGCCGGAGAACGTCCAGCTGTTGAACAACGTGGGCGCGGTGCTCGGCACGCTGGGCCGCTACGGTGAAGCCGAGGAAACCCTCAGGAACGCGCAGCTGCTGGCGCCCGAGGACGCGGACGTTCACCTGAATCTCGGCCTCGTGTTCTTCCGAAAGGGCCTGTACACGGCAGCCCGCGAGTCGCTCGAAAGAGCCATCGGGCTCGACCCGGAGTCCGAGTCCGCGCACTACTACCTGGGCGAGGCCTGCAATCGCCTTGGCCACATCGACATGGCGCTCGAGGCCATGGAACGCGCGCTGGAGATTCAGCCGAGAAACGGTCGGGCCTGGTACACGATCGGGATCCTGTACGATCGAAAGCGCGAGCCGGAGCGGGCGTCGGAGGCTTACCTCAAGGCCCGCGAGATTCTCGACGCCGAGTAGCTTCGGGAGGTACGCACCTTGACCGCGGGGCCGTTCAGCCCGTGAAGCGCCGGATCACCACGAGCAGCAGGCCGATTCCCGCTCCCAGGAAGTACCCGAGCCGCACGATCAGGTTGAGTTCCTTCTCGGTGATCGAGCGGACCAGGCGCTCCAGCTCCGGTATCGGGAACTCGAGGATCTTGGACTCCACCCGGTCGGACACGCGCACGTTGGCGGCGACCTCGGGAACTTTCCCCATGATCCACTCCCAAACGGGTTCGCTCAGGGATTCGGTGAGTCGGAGCGCCGCGCCCTCTCTACCGTACCGTTCCAGGGAGCCGATCGGCTGGCTGAGAACGCGGTCGGTGAGCCACTCCTTGAACCGGCCGAACTGTTCGCGCCCGGCTTCGGACCGAAGTCCGGATGCGATCCAGCCGCCAGCTCGTCGGGCCGGGACCAGGCGGATCACGTCGGCCCAGCTTCTTTCGCCCGCCTTCAGCACGGCCGCTTCCGCCCTGTCCAGGAGGAAGTCCCGGACCTCGGGATCGCGGGTGGCATCCAGGGTCCAGGCGGTGATCGAATCCAGCGCACTCTCGACCTGGGGGTCGCCCGGCGATCCGAGTACTTCGATCACGGGCCTCCGCAGGAAATCGACGATGGCCTCGTTGACGCTGCGCGCCATGGCGTCCTGAACCTCGCCCTCGCGCAACAGATCACCGAGCCGGTCGGCTCCCTCGGCTTCCAGCGTGTCGATGACCTTCTCGACCGTGTCCTCGGTGATGATGAGCTTCGCCACGACCCGCTGGTGGAAACGGAGGTCCTTCATGAATCGCTCGAGCAGATCGTGAATCGCCCCTTCGACGCGGGCCCTCGCCGCCGGATCCTCCAGAAGCCGCCCGAGGCGCTCCATGGCGAGCGGGAGGTAATCGCTGATCGCATGTTCGAGGGCGGCGATCAGTCCGATGGGCAGCAGTTCTTCGAACGATCGTCCGGGCCGCAGCAGGCGGACGGCCGCCCGGTCCAGGTGGCTTCGGACCGTGGCCGTGAATGACGCGGAATCGACCAGCTTCGTCAGCCAGTCCCCGGCCTGGCCCCGCAGAGAGGAGATTCGGTCCTCTCCGAGCGAATCGGCGAGGGACTCGTCTTCCAGGGATTCGGCGAGCGTACCGAGGATTCGAGCCGCATCTTCGGAGAACTCCTCCGAGGAGAGGGCTTCGACGACACGGTCACGCACCGAGTCGAGCAGCGTATCGAGAATCCGGCGGACCTCGGTGAGGCCTGACTCGGGAAGCAAATCAGCGACCGCCGGCTTTTCCCCTTCGAACAGCTCCTGCACGAGCCCCTGCAGCTGTTCCTCGAACGCCTCCCGCAGCCGCTCGTCCTTGAGCTCGGCCGCGACATCGGCGGGAGTGAGGAGAGCCGTCCCGACCGTATTGCCGATGGTGTGGGCCATGCGCGTCTGGTTCTTCGGCACCGCTCCCTGCAGCCAGTGGATCGTACGCCCGAATACGCGCGGCGGCTTGTACGGATGGAACAACATCGTGATGGCGACACGGTTCGTGAGACCTCCGGCGAGGGCGCCGAACAGCACCGTCAGCGCATCTCGAAGCCACTGCATGGCCACCTCACTCAAGGATCTGCTCCTGAGCGCCGATGCCCCTCATCGTCCACGACTGGCCCTCGAGCACCAGGGCGGCCTCGACGCGGAACACGGAAAACCCGCCTCGCGTGTCCGCGGTGTCGATGAGCGCCGGCGCGACCCCGCGTATCTCGGCCAGCAAGCCGGCCTCGGGCAGTTCGAACGACCATCGTCCGGGTGAGTCGTCAGCAGCAGCCAGTGCGAGGATCAGGGCATTATCCCACTCGGCCTCCATTTCGTCGAACCATGTCCACACCGTAACGGGCGCGTCCGGTGAGATACCGTCCCTCATGATCAGGAGACCGTTTCCGGCGGTGTCGGTCACCATGAAGTACTGCCCCGGCCCGCCGGCCGGTGGATCATCGATGCGTCGCGCGGTTTGCCGGGCCAGCAGGAGGCCCGTCGCTGCCCCCGACTCGTCCTGCAACTCGGCGAGGCGGAGAGACTCACGCTGGCCCGTTCGGCTGTTCCAGGAGCCGATCGCGCCTCTCGAATCGAGACGGAGGCTCCCTTCGGACAACTGGAGAATCACCGAGGATGGCTCTCCACCTTCACCAGCCATGATCCGTACGGGCCCGGTGGGCAATATCCGCCAGGCGGCCCTGGGTACGGGCAGAGAGTCGGCTTGATCGAGTATCTCTCGCCACTCGCCTCCGCCGAACCACCCGCGGTATCGCAGGTGAATTGCCGCGGAGTCGGTGCGGTTGTCGAATCGGAGATGAAGGAGAGACGGTTCGGCGCCATGTCCGACGAAGCTGAGCTCCGTGCGATACATGGCTCCCGCCACGGGCTCCGCCCGCATCGGTTCGGCGGCCGGAGTGGTCTCCGACATACGGTCCGGCTCTTCCGGCTCGCCGCACCCGACCAGGATCGAGCTAAACCCGACGCCGAGCGCGCAGTAGAAGCACACGGCGCGTAAGGACCGCCTGAAGTTTCGGTGAGATTCGGTCATCGGTCGTTCATGTCGGTCATGGGCCTCCGTAAGGTCCTCAAAGTACCGGTGGGCGCGAGACCTGTCACCGCCAGCCGGCCCTTCCTATCTTGGGCAACCGCCACTCGGGCGGACCGAGGCCACCAACACAGCGTTCGCCATGCAGCTCTATACGAAGATCACCATCGCGTTGATTCTCGGCGTAGTCGCCGGTCTGGTGGCGAACGCCCTGGATCTCGATCCGCTTACCCGCTTCCTGGTGGCGATCGAGCCGATCGGCACGGCCTGGATCCGCCTGATCACGATGGTGGTCGTGCCGCTGGTGTTCGCGAGCCTGATCGTCGGTACCGCCAGCCTGGGCGACACCACCAAGCTGGGGAGGAT
>JABDQB010000469.1 GCA_013042495.1 Gemmatimonadota bacterium | reverse complement strand
GCAAGGTCGCTTCGGTTGCTACGAGCCTGAGAATCGGGCATACTAATGATCAGCTCAGTTGTAACAGAACCCTCGCTGTCGACACCACCTCTCGCTGTCCCTCTCGCAGCCCGATCGGAGAGCTTTGTATGCTCAGGGCCGCTTTCATACTGGTCTTTCTCCTGGGGCCGGAGGTGCTCGGCGACTGTCTCGCCGCAACCGATCCACACGTACCAGCATCGACGCGCGTGCGTTGCTCGACGTCCCGGCATGACGCGAGTGACGGAGGTTGGAATCCGGATGAGCAGGGCGAGCACGAACACGGCGCGGACACCCGCTGTAGGTGTTGTGGGCTACTCGGACAGGCGCCGTCCATCACCCGCATTCTCGAAGTGTGCGACCGGGTCGCGGCGACCGACGCGACGGTGCTTATCACCGGCGAGACCGGTACGGGGAAAGACCTGCTCGCTCGCTGCATCCACCTGCACTCGAACCGGTCATCGCGAAAGCTGACTCCGGTGGCCTGCGCCGCCCTGCCGGAAGCTCTACTCGAATCAGAGCTGTTCGGGCACAGGCGGGGCAGCTTCACCGGCGCCGTTGCCGACCAGCAAGGTTTGATCGAGCGGGCCCGGGGAGGGACACTCCTGCTGGACGAGGTGGATTCGTTGAGCTCCGGCATGCAGGCCAAGTTGCTCAGGGTGGTGGAGGAGCACGCGATTCAGAGAATCGGCGGCGGACATGACATCCCTGTCGATTTCCGCCTCATCGTGGCTACGAACTCCGACCTGGAAAGTCTTGTCGAGGAAGGTGTCTTTCGCGCCGACCTCTTCTATCGTCTCAACGTCGTGCATCTCGAACTCCCGCCGCTTCGCGAGCGCATCGAGGATATCCCGTACCTCGTCCTGCACTTCCGGGACGGTTTCTCGAGAGAGACCGGATTCCCGGTGGTACCCTTCTCGTCGGAGAGCATGGACTGGCTCGTATCACGGGAATGGCCGGGGAACATCCGCCAGCTGAAGCACGCCGTCGAACGAGCCATCATCCTGTCCCGGGGAGAGGACCAGGTGCAGCCGGCTCACCTGGGGCATGGTTCACGGCTGGACTCGAACGGAATGACCGCATCGCTCGCGAGACCATTGGCCGAGGGTTGGGACCTGAGACAGCTCGAGCGGGAGTACATCCGGACCGTCATCCAGCACACCGACGGCCACAAGGGGGCGGCGGCGGAGCTGCTCGGAATCGACCGCCGGACGCTGTACCGCAAGCTGCAGGACCTTGAGCGCGAGGAGTGATGTGACCTTCCGCTGACTCCCGCCGTCTACCGGTTGTGGGGCGGGCACAGGCCGGGAGGACTCATGAGTCGCAGGAAGACCGTCGCCGCAGCCTCTTTTAGCATCATTCACATCCCCACGGCCCGGACCTGACCTCGAGCCGTTCCGAGAGCAGCCGGGCGCGCGTTGGAGAGCGGCCCCTCCGTATCATCGCCGTTCGGTTTGCCCTCGGGGCGGTTGTCGCTACGTTCCCGGGGGTCCATTCAACGTCTCCCCGGGAGGTTTCCATGACGCTCGAGTTCTTCACGTCCTTTCTCGCCTGGTGCACACTGGTCAACCTCGTCTTCCTGCTCATCTGGTTCTTCTTCCTCACCGCTGGCGGCGGCTGGGTGCGGCGGATGCACGGCAAGTGGTTCAGTCTGACCGACGAGGTCTTCGCCGCGACGCACTACAGGATGATCGCGTACTTCAAGCTCCTGTGGGTGTTCTTCAACCTCACTCCGTACCTGGTCCTGCGGCTGTTCGTCTGATGGCTAAGGTACTCGGAATCGGCGGAGTGTTCTTCCGCTCGGAAGACCCGGAGAAGCTTGGCGACTGGTACAAGCGCTGGCTCGGCGTACCCGTCGAACACCCGTGGGGGGCGTCTTTCCAACCCGCCGACCTTCCCGGCAAGGCCTTCGGAGTGTGGGCCCCGTTCAAGAAGGACACAGACTACTTCTCCCCGGAGAAGTCATTCATGTTGAATCTGGTGGTCGATGACCTCGACGGGGCGCTTGCCCAGGTGAAGGAAGGCGGCGCGGAGGTGGTGGAGAAGATCGAGGAAATGGAGTACGGCCGGTTCGGCTGGTTCTTCGATCCCGAGGGCAACAAGGTCGAGCTGTGGGAGCCCGGAACTGATTTGTGACGGCTGGGTCTGAACAGTCGTCATTCGTACGGACGCTGACTCCCTGGCAAAGGGCGGAGAAGTGATTACGAGAGTGGTGCGCTCATCCGGGGTGATGCCGATCGCCGTTGCATCGCTCGCCCTTTGGGGCACGGGCTGCTCATCGGTTTCGTACAGCGAGGACTTCGACCGGGCCGTTCAGGTTCGGGCCTCGGGGGCCTGGGCCTGGCAGCCTCTGACGGAAGCCCAGCAGGAATCGCTCGCCGAGATCAGCCCGTTCCTGCAGCGGAGAATCGAGCGAGCCGTCGTCCAGGAGCTCGACGGCCGCGGATTCAAGCTCGTGTCAGACGGTCCCGCTGATTACCTGGTGGCGGCGTACGCACTTCTCCCTGATCGTTCCAGCCGACCATCCGGTGGTTCAACCCTGTCCCGATTCGATGTTCGGGCGCGCCCTCCATTGACCGTGTCGGTGGGCTTCGGGGTCGGCTTCGGACACCCGTACCGATTCGGCTCCCCGTATAGCTTTGGTGGATGGGGGGCGGGATTCTGGCCCGTGCTGAGCTACTGGAATCCGTACTCGTGGTACCTCGGGGCGTCGTGGGGTTGGGGCCGTCCGTACTTCGGCCACCGGGGCTACGGTTGGAGCCCGTTCTTCGGTTACGGTATGTACTCGCTCGGCGGATACGGTCCACGCGCCGTGATCGGCTCCGACGACCGCGGTCCCGGTACGCTCGTGATCGACGTACTCGACGCGGCAAGCGGTGACGTGGTCTGGCAGGGCCTGGCCAGGGGAGCCCTCCTGGACATGCCACCCGCCGAGGAGCTGGACGCGTATGTCGAAGAGGTCGTGCGCCGGACCCTCGAGGGTTTCCCGCCCGGCTAACAAAGGTTCGAACATGAGAGGCAGCTCGGCGTTTCTGGTCCTTCTCCTGCTCGCGGCCTGCGGAGGCTCGACGGAGCCCGAGCCAGTCGTCCCCCTTGAGCGCCAGAGCGAGCACTTCGTGTTCGAGTCCACGAGCGCGGAGGCGACGGCCGCCGAGATGGACGCTGGAATCCAGCTGGCCGAGCAGCACTATGCCGCGATACTGGCGCTCGTCGGAGCCAATCGGATACCGGCCGGCAAGGTCACGGTCATCCTGGAGGGCGATTTCCGCCCGGATCGCTCGGGCGGCTACATCGACGCTGAAGGCGCCGCGCACCTGTCCCGCTATCGAGCGGACCTCGGCGGCTACTTCGGATCACTGGCGCACGAGATCGCTCACGCCCTCCGATATACCTACTGGCACCGGTTCAACGTCGGACCGTGGGAAAACTTCGGCTACCTCGAAGAGGGGTTCGCGGAGTTCGTCGCCATCGCGGTCCACCCCGAGAAGGCCGGCTTCCCGTTCTACGGCTATCCCCCGGATGTGATCACCGCCGAGCGATTAATCCGTGGCGAAGGCATCCCGCAGCAGGTGATGCGCGATCGCCACGACCTCAATACGCCGTGCGAGTGGCAGACCTATCCGCTGCGGGCGTCGTGGTTCCGGTACATCGAGGAGGAATACGGCAGGGAGGCCGTGCTCTCGATCGCCTACTCCGAGGTACAGACCACGGATGAGAGGATCGAGGCCGTGCTCGGGGCGACGCTCGAGCAGGCGGATGCGGCCTGGGAACAGTGGCTCTCGGCCCGGTATGCTGCGACGCCCGGGGCGGCCGAGATCGCGCAGCCCTACTTCGAAAAGTTCGCGAACGAGCCGATCTGCGTGGAGGGTGAAGACTGGTAAGAAGAGCCGTCGCATGCACACGAACGCCGATCCCGTAGATTAAGTACAGTCTCGAGGCGAGTCAGGCCGTTCCTCCTTCCGACG
>JABDQB010000467.1 GCA_013042495.1 Gemmatimonadota bacterium | reverse complement strand
CCCGAGTCCGACTCCCTGGAGCAAGCTGGGCGATACGGCCGACAGGGTGATGACACCGGCCAGCACTGGCGCGCAACAGGCGCTGGCGGCTCCCGAGAACACGCCGAGTACGAACACGCCGCCGGTGTCGGTGCGGGCTACGTCGGGTGCTTGTCGCATCATCGGCAGAGCCCAGGTCTTGCCGGTCACCGCCAGGATGGCGAGGAAAAGCAGTACCCCGCCGCCTACCGCGTAAACCGGCCCGTGGAACTTGAGGAGTGAGCGGGTCAGAACACTGACGCCGAGGGTTACGGGTACCAGGACGACGGCGATTCCTGCCGCGAACGTGAGCGTGAGCGGCAAGAGACGCCAGCGACGGTTCCGTACCGCTACCGCGAGGTAGGACGGGAACATGAAGACGATGCAACACGGCGCGAACAGCGCGATCGCACCGGCCAGAAAGGCCGCCAGGAGTGAACCGCCGAGGAAAATACTGTCCATATCAGGTCTCTCTCATGATGTGATCAAGGTCCTTACGCAGCTTCTTCTCGCTCAACCGGCCGTATCCGTAGAGCTGCCCGCCCACGACGATCATGGGTGGGAAGGGCGCCCGACTGGACCGAACGATGTCGGACCCTTCCGGAGAAGCCATATCGACCTCTCGCCAGGTGAGTGGATAGTCGCCCGACAGTCGTTCGAGAACATCCTTCGCCTGTTCGCACAGGTGACACGCAGGGCTCGTAACGATGAGAATTTCGATTTCGTCGCCGCGAGCGAGAACACCGGGGCTCTGGATCTGTTCAGATGGCCTCATGTCACACGGTCTCCGGAGCTGAAACCCGATGAGGAAAGTGAAGCCCTCTATTCAGGCGAGGGGCGCCGATACGGCCTCTGAGCACTGTGTGCGATCCCCTAGAAATGCCACGGCTGCGCCGCGGCGAAGTCTCGGCGAGATCCTCATAACCATCAACGCGAAGCGCAGACTCAGCGACGGCCATCCCGCGGGCCGGATCCCTCAAGGTCATGAGGTGGACGCTGTCTGGTCGGTTGGATGGTGACACCCGTGGCCGCCGCCGCAACACTCGTGCGAACTCGAAGCAGCAGTCGGTTGGCGTTGCGCGGCGAGGAATGTTGTTCGACACCCTGCCGAGCAGAACCGGAGGTTGTCATGGCCCTCGACTCGCAAGCCGCTGTCCAAAACGGTCATCCCACAGACCGGGTCGGTGAGGGTCTTCATCTCTTGTTTTCTCCTTGTGATGTGGTGCATTGCCGAGCTTGCGCCCTTGAGGCTCAGGTTCTCAAGCTGGTCCGTGTTCTCAGTAATTGAACGTACACCTTCCAGTGGAAGGAAGGTCAATAGGGCCAAAGGGCTCTAAGGCGTTGATCGCAAGGCAAGGCGAATGGTGAGTCGCGCATGGCTCGAGAAGGACCGGGCCCGGACGCGTTGGGCATCTTGTTCAGATGGTTCATGTCACGCGGCCTTCGGAGCGGAAATTCGATGGAAGACGAAGCCGGCTAATCCGGCGAGTGCCAGGAGCCAGACAACGGAAAGAACCATCGCGCCCCATGCGTCCAGTGAGGCCGTGTAAGCCCCGTCGACCATTAGTTGCACTGCGCCGTGAGACGGGAGGAATCGACCCCAGGCGGGCGATTGCGAGCTGAACATGACGTTCTGGGCGATGCCAACATCGACGAATGGGACGAGGAACATCACGTATAGTCCACCGACCCGGCCGAACACTGAACCGGTGATGACGCCGATCATCCCGTAGGTGGCGGCCACGGTGACGTTGGCGATCGCGAACCAGCCCCATTGTTGTGGTGAGAAGTCCACGGCAGTCACCAGCAGGGACGCGACGGTCGTGAGCAATGCGGCTACGCCGATGACGGCCAGCCGGGCGCCGAGTATCTCCCGGGACCGGAATCCGGCGATCGCTAGGCGGCTATCGGCTTCGAGCGAGCTCTGCACGACGAAGAGCCCGGCCAACCCGGCCAGGAACGCCACGGTGATCGGCACCATGATGGCGCCGTGGACATCGATCATCGAGATGGCTCGGATCGATGACTGGCCGCCCTCCACTACCTCTACGGGAGTCGGCATGTCGGGCGTGATGTAGAAGCTGAGGGTGATGAAGAAGACCGGGAGCACGACCAGGAGAACCCACATGGCCGGGTTCCGCCGGTACTCGCGGAAACCGAACTTGAAAGCAGCGCCGACCCGACCCAAACCGGTCAGGCGGTGGCGCTTGGCGGGTGACACCCCACGGGTAGCCGAATAGAACAGCCAACCAGCGAAGGTCAGCCCCCCCACTGTCCACACGAGAGCCCACCCGAGGTCGCCGATCGGCCCCGAATGCCCCGAAGCCGAATCGAGCATCACGAGTGTCACGAAGTGGGACGGAAGCAGCCGGGTAATCAGCACGTCACCACCAGCCATGGCCGGACCCAGGAACACGTCGAGCATCCACACGAAGACGACGATGAGCGATCCGTTGATGGCGTTGTTGACGAG
>JABDQB010000460.1 GCA_013042495.1 Gemmatimonadota bacterium | reverse complement strand
GGGCAAGGGTCTTCACGTCTCTCCAGCTCATCGTCGTCCTCCTGTCGGGGTGTCCGGCGCGGGGCGATCCGGCTGTCTTCGTCGCTCGCTTTCCCGTCGCCTCGGCGCTACGGAATTGTGATGCTGCTGGCCCCGGGTTTGTTTGAATGGGCCTGACATCCGGTCCGTCCGGGCCCCTACGGCCCGTAGGGCCGAAGTATCCCCGCCTTTGGCTCTTGCGTCCCGGCAGTCCGCGGCGCAAACAATTCACGTGTTCCCGATGTCCTAACGCCGAGAGAACGGACCACCGCCGTGCCGGAGGAGAGGGACCCCATAAGTCCAGCCGAGCAGGCACAGGCTCCGCTGTCCGAAGAGGACGAATCTCTCGTCCGGCGCGCGCAGGGCGGTGACGCGCGGGCTTTCGAGGAGCTGTACCGCACGCACGTGGACCGTGTGTACGCGCTCTGCCTTCGCATGAGCGCCGACCGGGAGCGGGCGGAGCAACTGACGCAGGACACGTTCGTTCGGTGCTGGGAGAAACTCGGCACCTTCCGGGGAGAGAGCCTGTTTTCTTCCTGGCTGTACCGGATGGCGGTGAATGTGGTGCTGAATGACCAGAGGTCGCGGAAGCGGAGGCATCTGAGGCTGGAATCGACCGGCGACCTCGGCAGATACGGGCGGCCGGCTCCGGAGGGGAGGACCGAAGAGAGGATCGATGTGGAGAGGGCCCTGGCGGGCCTTCCGGACGCCGCCCGTAACGCCCTGGTGCTGTACGGAATCGAGGGCTACAAGTACCGCGAGATCGCCGAGATGACGGGACTCGCGGAAGGAACGGTGAAGGCGCAGATCCACAGGGCGAGGAAGCTCCTGCAGAAAGCGTTGCACGGGGCCATAGAGGAAACGAGTGAATCATGACGGACCATAGCGACACGATCGGCTCGCCAGACGGCCGGGATCCCGGTGCCGAGGAGGACCTCCTCGGGCCGGCGCTGCGGGCGCTATTGAGCACGCTTCCGAAAGAGCTGGCGCCCGAGAGAGATCTCACGCGGGAGATCGCGGCGCAGACGTGGGACAGCCGTGAGAAGCCGCCGGGTAAATTAGATGCCAAGGCAACTAACGAACGAGTGGTGCCCTCGCCCTGGTGGGGCGCTCAGGGCCTGAAGCTCGCCGCCGCCGCCGTGGCATTGATCGTGATCACAGCGACCGTCACGACGGTAATGGTACGTGATCAGGTCCCGGGAGACGAAGATGCATCAGCAACAGTTGCTGGCGCAGCAATAATCCAGAATCCGTCCGCTCTGGAAGCCTCTTTCGTCCGCGACATCGACTCCGAGAACCAGTACGCCTCGGCGATCTCGGACATGGTGGCTGCTCTCGAGGCGAACCGGGACCAGCTCCCCCCGGAGACCGTTCAGTTGATCGAAGAGAACCTGCGGATCATCGATGAGGCGATCCGGCATTCGCTGGTCGCTCTCGAATCGACCCCGCAGAGCCTGCCCCTGCAGCAGGCGTTGATGACTTCGTACGAAAGAAAGCTGGACTTCCTGCGGCAGGCAGCCGCGATCACGGCAGAAGGCTGATATGACGATCACGCGCTCGATCTTCGCGGCAACGCTCCTGGCCCTGGCCCTGCCGCTCGCGGCCACGGCCCAGACCCGGGTGGACACGCGCCACGCGGTGAAGTCCGACTCGTACATCCGGATCTACATGGAGACCGAAGGGACCATACGGATCGCAGGGTGGCCGAAGGACAGCGTGGCGTTCAGCGGGACGGCGGACGCAAGCCTTCCCGAGCTCGACTTTGGAACCGCCAAGGAAGGGAAGGCGGCGAAGGGTGGCATCTGGACGGACAAGAAGGGCAAGGGCGAGGTAGACCTCGACATATTCGTTCCCGAAGGTGCTACGGTGTGGGTCAAGACCACCGGGGCCTCGGTGGAGATCGACGAGGTGAGCGGCGGGGTGGACGTCTACACGGTGACCGGGAACGTCACCTTCGCCGGAAGCCCGCAGCAGCTGTACGCCGAGTCGATGGGCGGCGAGGTTTCGATCACCGGAAGTTCCACGTCCATCCGGGCCAAGACGGGCAAGGGGCCGATCACCTTCCGTGGCTCCGGCGACGACGTGACACTGGTCACCGTGGGCGGGAAGATCACCGTGAGTGGCCCGCGCCTCCGCCGGGGGCACTTCGAGAGCGTCACCGGCGACATCGTGTTCGACGGGGCCCTGGAGCCCGGCAGCACCGTGGGATTCCAGACCCACAGCGGCCGGGTGGAGATGACGCTGCCGCGCGACGCGGGGGCGGACTGCCTGGTGACGACCATCGAAGGCGACCTGCGGGTGGACTTCGACGTGCCCGAGTCCCTGGAGAGGGACGGCGCCCAGGGCCCGGAGAAGGAATTCACGATCGGGGACGGCGGGGCCCACGTGAAGATCCAGACGTTCGACGGGGCCGTGGCGATCCGGAGGCGGTAGCGCTGCCGGTCTAGCTCTCCAGACTTGAAACGAATTCTTGGAATCGGGCAACGTCCGTCAGCGGCTCGCCGTGTCCGAAGCACACCACGAGGGGCTCCAGGGCCGCCAGCTTCCTGGCCGACTCCCTGTTTACGGAGGGATCCCGGGTGGCGAAGCCGAACGGCTCTCGCAGTCCGGACCGGCGCGTCGCCGGATTCCTGTGGAACAGTACATCGCCGAGGATCAAGATCCGATCGCGCTCCCGCCAGAAGGCGAGGTGTCCTGGAGTGTGGCCCGGCGTCTCGATAACGGTGAAATCACCCACCCGGTCACCGTCCGCGAGGACGCGCGCCACCGGATGTCCGGGCCCGGCGAGTCGGTGCGCCAGGCGCGCCATCCAACCGTCTGGTCGCGGTAACAGACGCGTCCAGTCCCCGGTCTCCGCGGCTTCCCGATCGCCGGCGCCGCACCACATCGGCACTCCGAACGATTCGCACACGGCGTGGCTGCCGCCCTGGTGGTCGAAGTGCGCGTGTGTCAGAGCGTGGGCCCCGACCTGGTGCGCCTTGAGAGCGCCGATCAGCTGGCGCGACGTGGAGGGCATACCGGCGTCGATCAGGACGTCCCCGGCCAGGTAGACGTTGAGAACATCGGGCCGCTGAAGCGCGAATTGCCACAAGTCGGGAGCAACCAGGCGCTTCTTCATGCAGCCTCCCAAGTTCGAATGAGAGCCCTCTACCCTCCGCTACGCAGCGCCACGCTTCCGGTCACCGTGCTCAGCGAGAGCAGGTTCCCTCCCGAACCCAGGGTGGCTTCCCAGACTCCCGGAGATGTCTCCGTGAGCGGAAAGTCCGACGAGACTGTGCCCGTGACGAAGGTGGCCCGGACACCCGCGTTGGTGTCGGCCGGCACGCGGACGGCCACGTCGCCCGAGACGGTCGAGAAGACGAGGTCTCGATCGGGGTCGCTCTCGCCGATCGTCACATCGATGTTTCCGGACACCGTCTGGGCCGCGGCGATCGTCGTGGTGCTGATATCGGCGCTGCCAGCCACGATGTAGGCGAACGCGTCGCTCTCGAGGCCCGACGCAGTCACGTTGCCCGCTACCGTCCGGCCGACGAAGTCGACGCCGGCGGGAACGCGAACGGAGAAGGTGACTTCGACGTCGTTTTCATTGTTGCTCAGCTGCCCGTCCAGTCCAGGCGCGCATACGTTCGGCGGCTGTCCGGCGGCGTCCGGGTACATCGAGCAGATCGTCACCCCGCCCGCGTGCTGCAGGACCTCGATCGTCACCGTGGAGGGATCGTCCTGGTCGCCTTCCTTGAGGGCGAACACTTCGACCTGATCACCTGCGGCCAGCGACGCTGTAATGCTTCCGCTGATGCCCTTGATCTCGATCGCCAGCGCCTGTGCGACGTCGCCGCTCCACTCGAAGTCGGCGTCACCGGGACCCGGCCCGGTCGGATCATCGTCGTCTCCGCACGCCGCGAGCGCAGCGGCGAAAACCAGGGCCGATACGCGCATGAGAACGCTATTCACTTTCAGCATGGAAGCCTCCGTTCGGCACAAGGGGCGGCCAGGAGGAGGGTGCGGACTCGCCTGCTAATGCATGTGGAACCTAAAAGCCAAATTACTGGGTCGGATCGCGGGGCGCGAACCGCGAGACTCGCCTGCTCTGAGCGGAGGACCTCGCTGCGTCCTATTCCGCGAACCGGCCTTCCAGCTCGTCCAGCCAGTTCAGCACCACCGTCACGCGCTCCAGCGACTGGCCGGGCTCGGCAACCCGGGCCATGAGAAACCGCTGTCCGTCCGCGGTCATGTCGTAGAACCGTCCAAAGTACATCCATCCTTCCACGTAGAGCCCGCGGAAAAGCTCCTCCGGCCGGCCGAGCTCGATGCCGTCCTCGCTTGTCTCCACGCCTACCGAAATCATGGCCACCTGACCCTCGACGGGCTTGCGGTAAACGAGCTCCTGTCCGTCGGAAGTCCAGGTAGGGCTGCTTCCGACGCCGGACGAGACCAGGCGACGCGTGCTGCCGTCGGGGAAATCCGTCAGGTATACCTCGGGCTGTCCCGACT
>JABDQB010000458.1 GCA_013042495.1 Gemmatimonadota bacterium | reverse complement strand
ATCTTGAGCTCGTCGGCAGTGCCGCTTGACCGGGGCAATCACCGCGGCTAGACTCGCCGAAGACGGGGCTTTCCGCGACCGCGGGAACCCCGTCTTGTCACGACGGGCGGCCTGAGAAAACGCCGGACACTCTGATGGACTTGGGAGAGGATCGAATGGCAGTATCCGACTCGAAAGTCGAGCTGATCAACGAAGTGCGGGACAGGCTGACTGACCTACGGAGGTTCCTTTGACCTCGACTCCAAAGATCAGGCGTTAGCCAGCCTGGAGGAACGAATGGCGAGTCCCGGCTTCTGGGACAGTCCCGAAGCCGCTCGCGAGACGATCGACCGAGCCAACGCGCTGAAAGCCTGGACCGAACCCTGGGGCACGCTGGCAAGCAAAGTTGAGGATCTGACCGAACTCGTCGACCTCCTCGCCGAAGCGGATGACGAAGAACTCGCAGCCGAGCTCGACCGTGAGACGGCCCAGGTTCAGGAGGGGCTGGCTGAGCTTGAGTTGCGGAACATGTTGCGAGGCCCAGATGCCCACAGGTCGGCCCTGCTCGCGGTCCATCCGGGGGCTGGCGGCACCGAGTCGCAGGACTGGGCCGAAATGCTCCTGAGGATGTACTCGAGATATGCCGAGCGCCGGGGTTACAAGGTTCAGGTCCTGGAGCTTCAACCGGGAGAGGAAGCTGGTATCAAATCAGCGACTCTCGAGATTCTGGGTGACCACGCTTTCGGGTATCTGGGTGCAGAAACCGGCGTGCATCGCCTCGTCCGGATTTCTCCCTTCGACGCCCAGGGACGCCGACACACGTCCTTCGCATCCGTATTCGTCTATCCGGAGGTGGACGATGACGTCGAGATCGAAATCGACGAATCGGATCTCCGCATCGATACTTACCGAGCGTCGGGCGCCGGGGGCCAGCATGTGAACAAGACGGACTCGGCCGTGAGGATTACCCACGAGCCGACGGGCGTCGTGGTGTCCTGCCAGCAGGAGCGTAGCCAGCACAAGAACCGGGCGAAGGCCATGAAGATGCTCCAGGCCGCGCTCTATCAGCGAGCCATGGAGGAAAAGGAAGCGGAAAAGCAGGCACTCGAGGATTCGAAGACGGATATTGCCTGGGGCAATCAGATCCGCTCGTACGTTCTCCAGCCGTACACGATGGTCAAAGACCATCGGACCAATCTCGAGGTGGGAAACGCGGACGGGGTCCTCGACGGCGACATTCATCGCTTCATCGAGGCCTTTCTCCGCAGGAGAGGAGGAGCCTGAACGTGACTTCTCAGCACTCCTCGGGTCAGCGCGACGGTCTGCCCATCCGGGACTGGTACGCCGCCGCCGAAAGGCCGAAGCCCATCAGAGACCGGTACGCCAAGCTCGAGAAACTGACGGAACTCGGCGTCCCCGCTTACTCGTATTCCTTCGATCCGACGGACGACCTGACGTCTGCCCTCGGCAGGTATGAAGACGATTCGGAAGGGATTCGGGTGCGCGTCGCAGGTCGCCTTGAATCGCTTCGTGATATGGGGAAGAGCGCGTTTGCGCACCTCGGAGACCGGTCGGGTAGGCTCCAGGTCTACTTTCGTCAGGACGATCTCAGCGAACTGGACCGGGAGATCCGGAAGCTGCTTGACCTTGGCGACTGGATCGGAGTGGAGGGTGAGCTGTTCAGGACTCGCACGGGCGAGGTCACCATCCGCGTCGAAAGTCTCGAGCTGCTCGCCAAGTCCATGCGCCCGCTGCCGCTTGGCAAGACCGAGGTCACCGACGACGGAGAGTCGGTCGTACACAGCGGATTCGCCGACGTAGAGAGTCGGTATCGTCAGCGCTATGCGGACCTCGCCGTGAATCCTGAGGTGCGCGCGGTCTTCATGACCCGGGCCAGGATCATCTCGGCCCTTCGTGCCAAGCTGGACCGCGAAGGATACCTCGAAGTCGAAACGCCCGTGCTCCAGCCCCTCTACGGGGGCGCGTTCGCTCGTCCGTTCACCACGCATCACAATTCGCTGGACCGCAAACTGTTTCTGAGAATCGCCGACGAACTCTACCTGAAGCGATTGGTCGTCGGACAACTCGATCGGGTGTACGAGATTGCCAAGAACTTCAGGAATGAGGGAATCGATCGAACTCACAACCCCGAATTCACGATGCTCGAGCTGTATCGAGCCTATGCTGACTATCGCACCATGATGGACACAGCCGAAGAACTGGTCACTGAAGCTGCGCTGGCCGTCTCCGGTGAGCTGCAGGTGTCCTATGACGGTCACATCGTAGACCTGGCGCGCCCGTGGGCGCGGATTCCTTTCTTCGAGGCCATCGAGAACTTCGGCGGTTTCGATGCCAGGTCGGCCGACACGGATGAACTTCGCCGCCGGGTGCAGGGGGCCGGGCGCAGCGACGCCGCTGGACTCAGCCGCACCAAATTGCTCGACGTGATCTTTTCGGAGTGGGTCGAACCCGAGCTCGTCAACCCGACGATCGTCTTTGACTACCCGATCGAGATGAGCCCCCTGGCCAAGCCGAAGCGGGGCGACCCTGAGCTGGCCGAGCGATTCGAAGTGATCGTCGCGGGTACCGAGCTGGTGAACGCTTTCAGCGAGCTGAACGACCCCATCGATCAGTGGGAGCGATTCTCGGAGCAGGTTGCGCAGCGCGCCGCTGGAGATGAAGAGGCCCAGACGCTTGACGAAGACTATGTGAGAGCTCTCGAATACGGCCTTCCTCCCACAGGCGGGCTCGGATTGGGAATCGATCGACTCGTGATGCTCCTCACCGACCGTTCTACTATACGAGAGGTGATTCTGTATCCGATCATGAGGGATGATGAGTCCGACTGACAGCGGCGGGCGTACCCGTCGCACAGACCGCGCGCTCCACTGGTTTGTCGCGCGGCGATATCTGTCGAGCCGACGGGGCAGGGGCTTTCTCTCCCTGATCACCCTGATCGCCATCGGAGGCGTGTCAGTGGGAGTAATGGCGCTGATCGTCGTGATCGGAGTGATGTCCGGACTCCAAACGGACCTTCGCGAGAAGATCCTCGGCGCTAACTCGCACGGTATGGTGCTGGAGATTGGCGAAGCCGTGCGAATGGAGAGTTGGGAGTCGGTGCTGCGTCGCGTCACCGAGGATCCCGACGTCACGGCCGCGGCACCCTTCATCTATACCGAAGTCGGTCTCAACGTGCCCGGAGGGAGCTATTCAGAGGGGGCGGTGCTGCGTGGCCTCGCCGATGATTCGGTCTCACTTTCCGTGACGGAGGTAGATGAGCATCTCACCTCCGGGGCCATGCCGTTCGGAGAAACCGAGTCCGGTCGGCCGGGAATCGTACTCGGCACAACGCTGGCCAACCGACTCAACCTTTATCCCGGAAAGACCGTAACCGTCGTGTCGTTTCAGGGCGCGGAATTGACGCCCACTGGCATCCAGCCTCAGCTCCGCCTGTACGAAGTCACCGGACTCTTCGAGACAGGCTTGTATCAATACGATACCAAGTTCGCCTACGTCCACCTTGAGTCCGCGCAGAGTCTGCTTCGGATGGGCCGAGCCGTGACGGGCGTCGAGTTCAACGTGCAAGACCCTTGGAACAGCGGAGAGGTGGCCGCCCGGATCAGAGACTCTCTCGGGTTTCCTTACTCCGTGGACGACTGGCAGCGACAGAATGCCAGCCTTTTCTCGGCGCTCAAGCTCGAGAAGTTCGCGATGGGGATCATCCTGCTTCTCATCGTCCTTGTGGCCTCGTTCAACATCGTCTCCACGTTGATCATGGTCGTCACGGACAAGGTCCGTGAGATCGGTATCATGCGCGCCATGGGCCTCACCGCAGCCGACATCACCCGGATATTCGTCCTCCAGGGTGTGGTCATCGGACTCGTGGGGACCACGGTCGGGACGGGGCTCGGCCTCACCCTGTCC
>JABDQB010000456.1 GCA_013042495.1 Gemmatimonadota bacterium | reverse complement strand
GGTCGGGGGCGCCGTGTCCGAGACGGCCGCCCGCCTGGTCGGTCTGCCCCCGCAGTTCGACCGGCGTACGGCCGATGATCTCTCCCGTTTCGACTGGACCGCTGACCCCAGGCACGCGGAGCGCAGCCTCGGCTGGCGCGCAGGCACGCACCTGAGGGAGGCCCTGGAGGAGACCGGACGGTGGTACCGCGAGCAGGGATGGCTTCGATGATCGACGAATTCAGAGCCGACACCCGGATCACCAGCCACGGCCCACTCGCGGTCGACTACCTGGTGCTCGCTTACCTGGCGGCGACGGGCGTGGTGGCCCTGACGAGTTTCACGGGGATGGGCCTCGGCATCGCCGCGCTGCATGCCGTCGGGATGGTCCTGATCTGGTGGATGGCGTCTCTGCCGCTCCCCTCTCACGGGTTCATTCTGTTCTTCCGGCTGTTCTATCCGGTTGCGCTTACCCCGCTTCTCTACCTGGAGCTGGCGCCGCTGAATCAGGTCCACGTGACCGGCTATTTCGACGCTACGGTGATGCAGTGGGAAGAACTTCTGTTCGGCACGCAGCTGGCCACCGTGTTCAGCGATTGGTACGGACGGCTGTGGTTCTCCGAGATGCTTCACCTGGGGTACTTTTCGTATTACTTCATCGTCCCCGGTGCGGCCGTGACGGCTTTCGTGCTCAAGGGGCCGCGTGCGCTGGAGAGGGCGACGTTCACGATCGCCCTGGCCTTCTTCGTCTGCTACCTGTGTTTCGCCGTCTTTCCGGTTGCAGGCCCGCGCTACGACTTCCCGCAGATCGCCGGGGAGGCGGCTGACGGTAAGATGTTCGCGCTGGTCCACTCCATTCTCGAGTCCGGGTCTTCCAAGGGAACGGCGTTTCCCTCATCCCACGTCGCCGCGACCATGTCGGCGTGGTTCGCGACCGGGCGTGAGAGCAAACGGGTCTTCTGGATCATGGCGCCATTCGCGGTGTCTCTAACCCTTGGAACGGTCTACGGACGGTTCCACTACGGGATCGATGCGACAGCAGGGCTCGTGGTGGCGATCTCGGCCTACCTCGCGACGCCGTGGCTGATGCGACGGCTGGAAGGCAACCGTTCGTAGGAAGGCCGAAGCGGTGTTGAGGCTACATGAGAGGAGCTTGCTAGTCGAGTGATTTCGCGAGCGGTTTTTGCGAGCGGACACCCCGTAGGGAGGCCGAAGCGGTGTTCAGCGAGGCAACTGTCGTATCCCCCCACCCGTCCAAATACCGGTGAACATGAGAAGCGAGGCGAATGTCTGACGCTCAGCTGATCGCGGCGGCCCGTAAGGGCGATCGCCGCGCGATGGCAGCCCTCTACACGGCGCATAGCGGCCGCGTGTACTCCGTGGTGCGGCGGATGGTCGGCGACGATCACCTCGCGGAGGACCTGTCCCAGGACGCGTGGGTGCGCGCATTCGAGAAGCTGCACTTATTCAGGGGCGATTCGTCATTTGGCACGTGGATGCACCGGCTGGCCGTGAACTCGGCCTGAACCGTTTGAGGAGGCAGAGCAAGCGGCCCGATGTGGAGGCAGCGGCGGAAAGGCAGAGTGGCCCTCCCCCCACCGATGAAACGGTGCTGAATCAGAAGCTGCTGAGCCAGGCGCTGGATCGCCTGTCACCAGGCTATCGGACGGTGCTCGTGCTGCATGACGTAGAGGGTCTGACGCACGACGAGATCGCAAAGAGAATGGGTGTCGCGGTGGGAACGTCGAAATCACAGCTGCATAAGGCCCGGGCTCGCATGCGCGACCTCCTGTCGCCGGCCCGGGCGAAAAACGAAGCGGGTAATCATGTCTGACCACTTGAACAGAGAGCAGATCTCGGCCTTGCTCGATGACCCCGAGGGTCTGCCCAATCGGCTCGAGCACGTTTCGCGGTGTCGGGAGTGCGCCCGCGAATACGAGCAGATGAGTCGGATGCGAATGGCGCTGTCAGGTATGCCGCGACTCGACCCGCCCGCGGGCGAGTGGGATGCCGTCCAGGACAGACTCGGACTGGAGCCGGTCGAACAGCCGGTCGCGACGCCATGGCGTCGGGCCATGGGCTGGCCGTTGCAGGCGGCGGCGGTACTGGCTCTGTTCGCCGCGGGTCTAATGGTCGGTCAGCGCCTCAACTCGGGCACGGACGCACCCGGGCCGATCGCCGCGGTTGCGACGACCGAGGGAGCGGATTCGGAATCGTCGATGGCGATTGAACCGGCCGAGGCCTATCTGCGAACCGTGGCGGACCTCCAGGACCTGCGAGAGGGGTTCGATGCGACGGCTTCCGGCCAGGCGGGGCCAGCCGCGGTCGCCCAGCGAATCACGCATCTAGACGGGATGATCGACGCGTCGCGGGACGCCCTGCGAGAAGCGCCGGCGGATCCCGTGCTCAACAATTTCCTCTTCCAGCTGGTAGACGAACGGGATGATCTGGCAAGTCAGCTCGATCAGTCCCTGCGCATGACTGCTGCCGAGTATTGAGACTGAGATGATGACCGCACGGATAGACACGAAGGCCGGCCTGCCGAGGTGGACCGCGGTTTGGATCGCACTGGCTCTAACCGCACCGGGGACCACGCTGGACGCACAGGAGCCCGAGATGGTTTGGGTCGCGCAGGAGAAGGCCCGGATCGGGGTGCTGCTGGAGGAGGTGTGCGAGGTGCCGACCCGGGACGTCGAAGCCTGCGACAGCCCGCCGGTGGTGACCTCGGTGATCGTCGATGGACCGGCGGATGTGGCGGGCGTAAGGGCCAGGGACACCCTGCTGTCCGTGAACGGCCTCGATGTCACCAGACCTGACGGGCGCGCCCTGTTGCTGGGGCTGGAGGCCGGAATACCCGTGCAGCTGGAGCTCGGCCGCGATGCCGGCCGCACGACAATCGAAGTGATCCCCGAGTTGCGGCCGACCGAACCGTACGTGGAAGTACGCACGTTCTTCGGAACTCCGGATGAGCTGGGCGGGGAAGCACCCAACAGGGTACGGGTCGTCCGGGTTCCGTCGATGAGGACCCGGCTCGACGAGGTCGAAGTGCGGCTAGATTCCGCGCAGACCGCCGGCAACGACTTCGTGTTCTTCCACCAGGACTCGGCCGGGCACTTCAAGATCGAGGTCGGAGACCGGGAGCAGGTGCACGTCATCCTCGAGCGGATGCGAGAGCACGAATCGTGGCCGGACCGAACCGGCGTATCGGTCTGGGAAGACGAGGGGTTGGCCCGTCGCCTGGACGTGGTGCGGGACTCCTCGTTTGAATCCGCCAGGGTTCGGCTCGAGTCGCTCGTCCGACTCGGGGAGCATTTCCAGGTGCGGGATGGAGACTCCCTCGGCGTCTCGTTCTCGTTCCGATCGGGAGCGGATCCCGACGGCGAGTGGGCGTACCATGTGAAGCCGCGCGCAGTCCCCAGTCCCCTGCGCAACTTGCTCCTCTCGGACGTCAGGGTAGGAGGAGCGGAGTTCAGGCCGCTCAGCGGAGACCTCGCGGAGTACTTCGATGGTGCCGACGAGGGTCTGCTCGTGTTGCGCGTGATCCGTGACACGCCGGCCGATCGGATGGGTCTGAAGGACGGCGACGTGGTGGTCGAAGTCGACGGATACAAATGCAACCACGTCAGTGTTTTGCGCGATGCGCTGGCCCGAGCGAAGCCGGGAAGCCCCGCCAATGTAAAGTGGATACG
>JABDQB010000449.1 GCA_013042495.1 Gemmatimonadota bacterium | reverse complement strand
AGACATCCGTCTGCCAAGTCATCTCGCCCAGGCAGCGGCGACACCGCAGGCGCAGCGTCGCGGTAAGCCGCCCGACCACTCGAATTCCGCCTCGCCCACCGGCCTCCGCCCGGTACTCCAGCCACGGCCCCTCCGCAACCTCAACCCCGTCGAGGCCCCAGGCGCCCGAATCTGCAGGCAAGACACCCGACCACTCTACAGGTCCGCCTCGCAGCCTGTCCAGATCGACCCGTCCAGCCGGGAAGCCGCTATTCATAGCCCTTCATAGCTGCCTTGTCAATTGCCGACATGCGCTCGATCAACCCGACAGTCGGTCGGTTCCCGCGAAGAAGAAGGAGATCTCGATTTCCGCGTTCTCGGGCGAGTCGGATGCGTGGATCGCATTCCGCTCCTTGCTCTCCGCGTACAGAGCCCGGACCGTGCCATCCTCGGCCTCGGCAGGGTCGGTCGCGCCGATCGCCCTGCGCAATTCCGGTACGGCGTTCTCGCGACGAAGCAACATCGGCATGCAGGGCCCCGATGTCATGAAATCCACCAGGGAATCGAAGAACGGTCGCTCACGGTGCACGGCATAGAACGCCTGCGCCTCGGGTCGAGTAAGGTGCTTCACGGTAGCAGCCACGACCCGAAAGCCTGCACCCTCCAAGTGAGCGATGATCCGGCCTGCCTTCCCCGACCCGAACGCGTCGGGTTTGACGATCGCCAGAGTGTCCGTCTCGTTCTTATTCACGCTGCCCCTTCACTGGTTTCTACAGTCTGGATTCGATGAGTCCTACTAGATCAGCCGGCCGCTCGGCCACCGCTATGTCGCACTCGCGGAAAGCGGCCATCTTCTCGGCCGCCGTGCCCTCGGACCCGGAAATAATGGCACCGGCGTGGCCCATGCGGCGACCCGGTGGGGCCGTCTGGCCCGCGATGAACCCGACGACCGGCTTGGACATCTCGTCGCGCACGAAGGTGGCTGCCACCTGCTCGTCCGTGCCCCCGATCTCGCCGATCATCGCCACGGCGCGCGTGTCCGGATCCTCTTCGAACGCTCTCAGGCAATCGACGAAGTCGGTTCCGATGAGAGGATCGCCACCAATGCCGACGCATGTGGACTGACCGATGCCCTCGCGGGTCAGCTGGAAGATGACCTCGTAGGTCAGCGTTCCTGACCGACTGACGATGCCTACCGGCCCGGGGATCACGATCTGTCCCGGCAATATGCCGATCTTGCCGATACCCGGTGCGATCAGGCCCGGGCAATTTGGCCCGATCAGGCGGGCACCCTTCTCGCGGACGTAAGGCAGCGCGGTCATCATGTCCGCCACCGGCACTCCCTCGGTGATGCACACGATGAGGTCCACTCCGGCGTCCGCCGCTTCGAAGATCGCGCTCGAGGCAAAGGCCGCCGGGACGTAGATCACGCTGGCGTTGGCCCCCGTCTCCTCAACCGCCTCGGAAACGGTATTGAATACGGGCACACGGTCGTCAAAGACCTGGCCTCCCTTACCCGGGGTCACACCCGCGACGACGTTGGTCCCGTACTCGATCATCTGGCGTGTGTGGAAGGAACCGTCACGTCCGGTGATTCCCTGCACGACCAGGCTCGTATTCCCGTCAATGAATATGCTCATCCCTGATAATCCTCTTGCGGTCTGTGCTGATGACCCGATGGCCTAGCTCGAAGGACCCGCCGCCAGTTCGACGGCCCTCTTCACCACCTCGTCCATGTCCGTCATGGCCTCGAAACCGTTCTCCTTCAGGATCTCCACGGCCAGATCCTCGTTGGTACCGGTCAAACGGATCGCGATAGGAAGTTTGAGGTCGATCCTGCGGGTCGCCTCCACGATCCCATTGGCCACGTCGTCACACCGGGTGATGCCACCGAAGATATTGAACAGAATGGACTTGACGTTCGGATCGGATGTAATGATCTCGAAGGCGGTGACCACCTTGTCGGGATTGGAAGAGCCCCCGATGTCCAGGAAGTTCGCCGGCTCCCCTCCGTAGTGCTTTACCAGGTCCATGGTGGCCATCGCCAGCCCGGCCCCATTTACGCAGCACCCGACGTCCCCGTCCAGCTGGATGTAGCTGAGACCCGCCTCCCTCGCCTTGCGCTCCGCCGGGTCTTCGGCCGATTCGTCGCGCATGGCTTCCACGTCAGGAATTCTGAACAACGCGTTGTCGTCGATGTTCATCTTGGCGTCGATCGCCTTGACTTCACCCGCCGGGGTGGCAATCAGCGGATTGATCTCGGCCAGCGTGCACCCTGCCGCGCGATACGCATCATAGAGTTGCGCGATGATCCGGGCCGCCTGACGGGCAAGTTTCGGCTCGGAATAGAGGCCGTAAGCAAGCGCCGATGCCTGGTGCGGCAGCAGCCCGTATCGAGCGTCCACGGCCATCTTCTGGATGGCATCCGGGTTGGTCGCGGCCACTTCCTCGATATCGATTCCGCCCTCGGAGGAAACCATGATGACATCGCTCTGCGAACCACGGTCCATCACGATGCCCAGGTACGCCTCCGTGTCGATGTCTTCCGCGGGTGTGATCAGGACCTTCTCTACCGTGAGTTCCTTGATCTGCATCCCCAGAATCGCTTCCGCCTGCTCACGCGCCTCGGCCGCGTCATTGGCCAGCTTTACGCCGCCGGCTTTCCCGCGCCCACCAGCGTGGACCTGCGCTTTCACCACGACCATGCCCCCGTAACCTGCCGCGATTCGCTCGGCTTCGTCCGGAGTAGTAGCCACCTCGCCCGGCGGAACCGGAACACCGTGGGCGCGAAGGATCTCTTTGGCTTGATATTCGTGAATGTTCATGACTGCCTTTGCCGTCTCGTGATTACTCGAAGCCGCCGGACGCCATACGGTCCGGCGTGACGGTCGTTCCCGACGAACCAGCCAAGCCGGCCGGCCCGTCGTGCAGCGCCGCGATGATAGCGCGCTCTCCCCCTCCCTCGACGAAATGGACGGCGGCTTCCACCTTCGGCCCCATGCTTCCCGCACCAAGGGTCCCGGAATCGATAAGGGCCCGCGCATCCGAAGCCGTCAACCTCGGGCACAATCGGGCCTCATCGGTGCCCCAGTCTTCGTAGACACCTTCGACATCCGTCAAAATCAGGAGCACGGACGCACCGATTTCGTGGCCGAGCAGCGCCGCCGCGCGGTCCTTGTCCACCACGGCGTCCACTCCTTCCAGGCCCAGCAGTGGATCCGAGTAGACGGGAATTCCTCCGCCGCCGGCAGCGATGACGATATCTCCTCGAGCCACCAGCTCGGCAACCATCCTGGATTCGCAGATCTTCACCGGTACCGGACTCGGTACCCGCCGCCTCAGGTTGCCCCGTGAGTCACGTTCGATTCTTAGTCCTTCGCTCCGCAGTTCATCGGCCACCCCGGGCCGGATTCCCCGACCGATGAACTTCACCGGCTCATGCATCGATGGGTCATCGGGATCGACGAGCGATTGGGTGATCAGGGTCACCACCCTTCGATCACTGCCCGCGGCCTCGAGTGCGTTCTGCAGCGACTGTTGTATCATGTAGCCAATCCAACCCGCGGTGGCGGCCACTAGCACGCCCAGCGGAAGTTGCTCGACCTTGGACCGAGCCACCTCGTTCCGCTGCAACTCGTCCCCGACCTGCGGCCCATTCCCGTGGACCACCGCGATGTTCCAGCCCTGCAGAGCCAGGTTCACGATCGGCTCCATGCTATCGCGGGTATGTTGAAACTGGTTCCCCACTGAGGCCGACTCGCCCGCCGGAGACAGTGCGTTGCCGCCGATGGCTACGACGACCGAACGTCCGTGCGCGGTCACGAACGCGTCAGCTCCCCGACAGCTCGGGAACGGACACGCCTTCCCCGGCCAGGTATGCCGCCACATCGTCCCGAATGCCTCGGAGCCCGGCCACCGAATCCGCCTCGAATCGAATTACGATTACGGGCTGCGTATTGCTCGCCCTGATCAGAGCCCACCCGCCATCGAATTCGATCCGGGCGCCGTCGATGTCGTTCACGGGGTGGCTGGCTCGATAGTGCTCTACCGCCCGACCGACCACATCGAACTTGAGATCCTCGGCGCAGTCCACACGGAGCTCAGGCGTCGATGGATACGCCGGAATCGCCGCGGCGAGCTCGGAGAACGGCTTCCCGCTCCGCTGAACGAGCCCCGCCAGTCGAGCCGCCGCGTAGATCGCATCGTCAAATCCGAAGTAATTGTCCGCAAAGCAAATATGCCCGCTCATCTCACCCGCAATAGGAGATCCGGATTCCTTCATTCGCTCCTTGATAAGCGAGTGACCGGTCTTCCACATGACGGGCACGCCCCCTGCCCGGGCTATCATCTCGGGCAGCGCCTTCGAGCATTTCACGTCGAAGACGATCTCCGCCCCCGGGTACCTGGGCAGCGCGTCCAGCGCGTAGAGAAGCAGGAGGTGATCGCCCCGCACGATGCCGCCGGCTTCGGTAACGGCGCCTATCCGATCGGCGTCGCCGTCGAGACCGACCCCGAGGTCGGCTCCCGTGCTCGTGACGCGTTCCATGAGATCGACGACGTTCTCGTCCACAGTCGGGTCCGGATGATGATTCGGGAAGGTGCCGTCGGATTCGCAATACAGACAGTCCACGTCGATGCCCGCCAACTGGAGCGCTTGTGGCGCGATCACGGATCCCGTTCCGTTCCCGCAGTCAAGGACCATGCGCACGGGTCCTTCCACTCCCGCCCTTCTCCCGATTTCCTCGGCGTACCGATCCAGGATTTCGTGACGTTCCGTGCGCCCATCGCCGGCAAGATACCGATCGGACTCTACGAGTTCACGCAGGTCCTGGATCGCGGCCCCGTACAGAGCCCGATCGCCGACGATCATCTTGATCCCATTGTATTCGGGTGGATTATGGGACCCAGTGATCTGGATGCCACCGTCCGTACCCCATACGTCTGCCGCATAGTAGAGCGCGGGCGTCGGCACGATTCCCACGAGGCGTACATCCGCGCCGGCCGCGTTCAAGCCCGCCGCGAGAGCGTCAGCCAGTTCAGGCGAACTGGGCCGGTTGTCATACCCAACCGCCACCACGGGTCGGTCTGCCCCGGCTCTCAGACGGGATGCATACGCTCGGCCCACGGCCTCGGTGACCTCGACCGTCAGGTCGTCTCCGACGATCCCCCGGATATCGTATTCCCTGAATATGGTGCCCGATACGTTCATTGGGACCTGTGCGTAAGAGGATTCAAGCTTCCAGCGGACGCCCCGTCAGCCGCCGCGG
>JABDQB010000441.1 GCA_013042495.1 Gemmatimonadota bacterium | reverse complement strand
ACCGCATAACGACCTTGAGGAGCAGATCCTTCCACGACAGGAGACTCCCATGTTCCGATTCACGAGCCCGCCCAGGTCTGCGGTCTTGTCGGTCGTCGTTGTGCTCTTGACGTCGCTCACCGGGTCGGGCGTTGGCCTGGCCCAGCAACCGGCATGGGATTTCGCCGGCCAGTTCGAGGCCCGGACCATGCGCCTTGACTATTTTCACTCCGGTGGGCTGGGGGAGGAAATCCTGGCGCTGGACCGCATCCTCGCTGATGGACCCTGGGCCGGAAGTCTGACACGACTGATCGACGATACCGACCTTGGGAAATACCTGTTCCAGGTCATTGACCCGGCCAGTAACCGCGTCATGTTCTCGAGGGGCTTCGCCTCGATCTACGGAGAGTGGGAGACCACCGGCGACGCCTCTCAGAGGTACGCAACATTTCACGAATCGCTCCGATTCCCATGGCCACGGCACCCCGTGCAGGTCGTCCTGAAGAAGAGGGACGCCGCGGGCGCATTCCGCGAGATCTGGTCGCTTCCCGTCGACCCCGACTCGCGTTTCGTGAATTCGGCCCCACCGCCGGCCGAGGGCCGGGTTTGGACGGTGTTCGAGAATGGCCCGCCGACCGAAAAGGTCGATCTCGTTCTGCTCGGTGAGGGATACACGGCGGACGAGACGGAGAAGTTCCATGCGGACGTCGCGCGACTCGTCGAGCGCCTTTTCGAGACCGAGCCGTTCAGAGAACGGCGGTCGGACTTCAACGTGTGGGCGATTGACTTGCCAAGCGCGGAATCCGGGGTGAACAGGCCCCACCTCGGACAGCATCGAAGGACACCGATCTCGGCGGAGTACAACATCTTCGGTTCCGAACGTTACCTGCTCACATTCGACAACCGCCGTTTGAGAGACGTGCTGGCGGCAGCACCTTATGAATTTGTCGAGATACTCGTGAACGAGAAGCAATACGGAGGCGGCGGTATCTACAACTTCCAGGCGACGACCGCCGTAGACACGGATTTCGCAGATTACATCTTCGTTCACGAATTCGGTCACCATTTCGCCGGACTGGCGGACGAATACTACAGTTCTCCCGTCGCGTACGAGACGGGTGCGGAAGCGCACCAAGAGCCGTGGGAGCCGAACGTGACGGCGCTGCTCGATCCAGCGGACCTGAAGTGGGCCGATCTGGTCGCCCCCGGTACCCCGGTTCCGACCCCGTGGGGGAAGGAGGCCTACGAGGAGCACGCACGGGCGATTCTGGCGCGGCGGCAAGCCCTCATAGACTCAATGGCGCCGGAGGCCGATTTCGATGCCCTCTTTGAGGAGCAACGGAGAATCGAGGGCGAGATGCTCCACGCGATGGAGCACTCGGGTCATGTAGGAGCTTTCGAGGGCGCGATGTACGAGGCCCACGGCCTGTATCGATCAGAAACGGACTGCATCATGTTCACACGGACCGATTACTTCTGCCGCGTGTGCCGGCGTGCCATCGAGAGGATCATCGATCTTTATTCTTCGTGACTGCCCTACCAGGAGGTTCGCATGCTGGGATCCTGGATGGTCACCGCCAGCACGAGGTCGGTGCGGAACGTGCTGGTGCCGATGCTGAACACCGCAGCGTTCTGGGCGATCGCCGAGGCCAGGCGCTGCGAGGGGTCCTCTCCATCTGGCACGCTGACCACAACAGGGTGTACGGTGTCTGGCCCCTTTAGAAGCACTCTCACCTCCATACTGACCCTCCTTTCCATTCGCACCGGGTATCAGGTTCAGGGTACCCTTGGAGGGTCTTCCTCCGGAACGAGCCCGAGGCCCGCCTCGCGGACTGCTGCCCTGAACGAATCAACCTGTTCATTATACAGACTATCCAGATCGAGGAGAACGCTTGCAGCCACCTGTTCGGCTTCCCTCAGGTAAGCGAGCTGGGCCGGGGTCGGGGCGTCCCATGACGACTGCATGGATCCCATGACGTAGCCGAGACGGTTCCAGGCCCGATCGTCGGAATAGACGATTCCCTTCGTGCCCTCCGGAACCCACAGCATCTCTTCTATCTCCGTGAGACGTTTTCTGATGTCTTGCGCCATATCTTCGAGACTGCTGTCCACTGTTGCCGGGTCCTCGCTTCCCGCCTCGTCGGTCTTTGGGTCAGCCCGGTCCGCGGCGGCCAGAGCCGCGTCAAGATCGGCGCGAATCCGATAGACCAGGCTGATCGCGTCGGCGATCGACTCGCGCAAGGCTCCGGCCTCGAGCAGCACTTCATACTTGGCGAGTCGATCCCGGGAGGTCGCGCCCTCTCGCGGATCCGGAAGCACGGCAAACGTGGAGGATCGTTGATCATCCCCGAATGAGACGGTCAGCGTGTACGTACCCGGCATCACACGAATTCCGCTCGGCCGCTCCTCCGAATCGCCTCCTGCGGTCGGCTCGGTTTCGGGACGGCGAAACGCGTCCCGTCGCAGATTCCACGTGATGCGGTTCAAGCCTCGATGCACGTCCTCCTCCCAGCCCCGGATGACCGCTCCCTGCTCATCCTTGATCTCGAGATCGACCTTGGTACCCACCTCCTCCCCCTCCTCCGCGGACTCATCGTCCTGGCCTGCCGGCGGAGTGGCCCTGGTCTCCT
>JABDQB010000431.1 GCA_013042495.1 Gemmatimonadota bacterium | reverse complement strand
GGTCATGACCGCCATGATCGCCACGATGATGATGACCACGGTGCGGGGAGAGAGGTCCCGGTCAGTCCTGTCCACCGCCTGAAACGCATCCGAGGCCCGCCGGGAAATCTGCTGGACGCCCAATCGAAAGGACTCGATCATCGTGGGGATCGAGCGGATCAATGTGATCAAGCCTCCGGTCGCGACGGCCCCCGCACCGATATAGCGTACGTAGCGGTTCCAGATTTCATCCGTGGTCATGTCCCGGATCAGCTTCACGGTCTCCGGGTAGAGCGGTTCGGTGAGGCCCGATCCCCACAGGTAGATGGCCGGGATGATGATGAGGGCCGAAAGCACGCCACCCGCTACCATCACGGTGGCAATTCGAATCCCGAGGATGTAGCCAACACCGATCAAGGGAGGAGAGACGCTGATCGTGACCGCCGCTCGCTCAGGGAGACCGACTTCGAAGACGCCGCGAACGAGTTTGAGGCCGTCGGTGAGGAGCTTGAACGCCATTCCCACGCCGATTCCCCAGAACACTCCAGCGGCCTGCGCCCCTCCTTCCTCTGCGGCGACCAGCACCTCGGCGCAGGCCATCCCCTCCGGATACGGAAGACTCCCGTGTTCCCGCTTGATCAAGAAGCTGCGAAGGGGGATCATCGACACGACGCCGATCAGCCCACCGCACATCGCGAGAAGGGATACCTGGAGCCATTCTGGATTCAGCCCCCAGATGAACAGGGCTGGAATCGTGAACAGGACCCCCGAGGCGACCGAAGAACTCGCAGAACCCACCGTCTGCGACATGTTCGTCTCGAGGATGCTGTGGCTCAGGCCGAATGCCTGGAACACCCGAAACGCGACCACCGTGAGAACGGCGACGGGGATTGACGTGCTGATCGTCAGGCCGGCCTTCAGCCCGAGATACGTGTTGGCGGCTCCAAATATCACCCCCAGGACGATGCCCGCGAGGACCGCTTTGACCGTGAACTCCGTCAGCGTCTGGCCAGCGGTCAGGGGGACGTACTCCTGTCCCTCTTCAATGGCGTACGCTGTCGGAGGCAGCTTCCTGCCGCTCACGAGCAACTCCTGTGGTGAGGTGGTTCCGTGTTGAACGGGATGCGCTCGGGAGCCGAAGGTACGGCCCTGCCGGCGGACGTCAACAACGGCGACGCGCCAGTGGTGGTTTTTGACAGTTGGTGCCCGCTATGCGTCTGGACCGTGCGGTTCGTGCTGCGCCGGGATCACGGGCGGCAATTCCTGTTCGCAGCGCTAGACTCTCCAGCGGCTCGCCGCCACCTGGACCATGCCCACATCGATCCGGAGAGCATCCGGTCTATCCTGGGCGGATCCACGGTCGCACTCGTGCACCGCGGCAGAGTCTTCACCAGGAGTGAAGCGGTGATTCGGATCGCCGCAGAGCTACCGTTCCCCTTCAAAGCCGCGGCGCTACTCCGTGCCGTGCCGCGCATCGTCCGTGACGGAGTCTACTCGGCCGTGGCGAACCGAAGACACAAGGTCTGGGGAACGCTGGACTCGTGCTTTGTTCCCGAACCTGCGGATCGCGGCCGCTTCCTGAGCTCTTAGCTCTCTAAATTGCCGCCCCTGCATGCTCGGGACCCAAGACGGTGCCTGTCAGCTCTCCGACTCGTTCGATCCAGGCGAGGTACGTGTCACCGGACGAGAGCGAGCCGACGCCAGCAGGGGTGCCCGTGAACACAAGGTCGCCCGGGGCGAGTTCCACCAGTCGTGACAAGTGAGCGAGTGTCTCCTCGGGTGACCACACGAGATCCGCCAGATCGGCGCTCTGTCGAATCTCTCCGTTTACACTCAGGCCTATGGACCCCGAGCGCGGGTGGCCCACCGCAACAGCGGTCACAAGCGGCGAGCACGGGGCGGACCGGTCGAAGCCCTTGGCCATCGCCCACGGCCGGGCGCTGGCCTTCGCGTCCCGCTGTAGATCTCGCCGCGTGAGATCGACCCCAACCGCATATCCGTAGATCAACTCCCGGCAACTACCGGGTTCCAACCTCGCCCCGCCAGCTCCGAGCGCAACGACCAATTCCACTTCATGGTGCAGCTCTTCAGTTGCCAAGGGGAAGGGCATTCTGCCACCGCCAGGGAGGATCGCGTCGGCAGGTTTCGAGAAGAAGAAAGGAGCCTCCCGGTCGGGATCCCCTCCCATCTCTCTGGCGTGCGACGCGTAGTTCCGACCGACACAGTAGATACGCCTGATCGGGAACAGGCGATCCGAATTCGAGACGGGCAGGGCCGGCCTCTTCTCGGGTTCAAAGACATAACGAGGGTTGTCACTCACTCCGCAGTTCTCCCTTCAGCGGTGTCCGAGCGGCTTCGACATCGCCCTGCGAGACCGGCCGATACTCCGGCGAACCCAACCACCAGAAACTCTTCGAAAACGCTCGTCTCAGTCATGCCGGGATTATGGCGTTCGAAACCGGCGGCGCAACAGTCGCGTCAACGCTCGTTGCGTGCTTCGGGGACTCGGGGCACTTTCCACCCACGAAAGCACACCCATTCATGCGAGGACTCGATATGCCTGTTCGTGAATCTCTGGCGTGGCGGCTGCCTCTGGTCGTGCTGGCCCTGCCGGTGGCGGCCTGTTCTTCGACCGCGATGCCGGAGCCGGAAGTCGAACTGGCACCCGTGGAAGCTCGAATCAGTCCGATCGCGGGTGCCGAGACGATTACGGCCAGCGAAATGCTGGCCCACATCACCTTCCTGGCGAGCGACGAACTCGAGGGTCGCGACACACCGAGCCCGGGCCTTGAAAAGGCGGCGGCCTATCTCGAGGAGTCCTTCCAATCGGCAGGGTTGGAGCCTGCCGGCGACGGTAGCTCGTTCGTGCAGCGCTGGACCTTTGAGCAAACATCCCTGAAGTCGGCTGACGTGACCATGGAGATTGGCGGCGGCGGGAGCGCCCGATTTCTGGAGCATGCCGTCGATTTCTTCGTCCTTCCATCGGAGGATGAGGTGGTTTCCGGTGGCCTCGAGTTCTTTGGGCCGATCTCCGTGCTCCTCGGCGACTCGATCCCCGACTCATCGGGTCGCATCGCCGTGGTCACGACTCCGCCTTCAATGGGTATGGAGATTCTGGTCGCCGCACGAGCCGCGGGAGAGGCCGGCGCGGCCGGCCTCCTTCTTGTGCTAGCGCCGGAGCTACCCCCCGAGGTCATTGGCAGTGTCGCCGGCCAGATCGCGAGCGTCGGCCTGCCGCCGCAGTCCGTGCCCACGGTGGGCGTCAGCTGGGACGTGGCTCAAGGGATCGTGTCAGCCGCGGGCACCAACCTCGAAGATTTGTTGGCGGCACATGAGGCGGGGGCAGGAGCGTCCCGCACGATATCGATTTCGGGTCCCACAGTTACGATCCGAACGCCGATGCAGCGTCAGACATCGACCCCTCCGAACGTCGTCGGACTTCTGCGGGGGAGCGACCCCGAGATGGCCGATACCTACATCGTCCTGACCGCGCATTTTGACCACGTCGGAATCGGTGAGCCGAACGCGGAAGGCGACTCGATCTACAATGGGGCGGACGATGACGCTTCCGGAACCGCCGTTCTTCTGGAGGTGGCGCAGGCCTTCCAGGCGCTGCCCCGGTCGCCCCGACGGAGCATCGTCTTCCTGGCGGTGAGCGGAGAAGAGAAGGGGTTGCTGGGCGCCGCTCACTATGCCGACCATCCCACCGTGCCGATCGAGGGCATAGTCGGGAACATCAATCTTGACATGATCGGTCGAAACGCCCCGGATACGGTCATCGCGATCGGAGGGGAATTCACGTCTTTCGGCGAACGGTCGAAAGAAATCGTATCGCATCACCCGGAGCTCGGACTTACGATCGCGCCGGATCCCGACCCATCGGAACAGGCTTTCTTCCGCAGCGATCATCTCGTCTTCGTGAAGAAAGACATTCCAGCCGTTTTCTTCACGACATGGGATCACGAAGACTATCACCAGCCGTCCGACGAGGCTGCGGCGATCGACGCGGACAAGGCAGCACGCGTGGCTCGGCTGACCTTCCTGCTCACCTGGCATGTGGCCGAGGACGAGGCGCCGCCGAGCTGGAACGAAGGGGCCCTGGAAGAAGTTCACGCGATACTCGCGGATTCTCCTCTCTAAGTTGTCGGTCGACCACCGGCCCCGCGCGTGACTCGGCCGCGGGGGGCCGGTACATTCCCTCTAGTCCCGGCAGTCTACCCGACGGCCCATGCGCCGGTCCCAGCCGAAACCCGAACCGATGGAGTTCATCCATGGTTTCGTTGTCGTTCACAAGGAAGCTGACGGTCACGCTGAGCGCGGTACTTCTGTTCGTGGTCCCTTTGGCACTTCATGCTCAAACTTCGGACCTGCTTGCGGAACAGCGGGTTGCCGACATCAGATCGGTCGCTCAAATCGTCGTTTCGCCTGACGGAAGCCATATCGCCTACACGGTATCAGTCCCCCGGGAGCCCTTCGTCGACCCGGATGGATCGGCCTGGTCGCACCTATACCTTCTCGACGTGGAGACCGGTGAGTCGCGGCTGTTCGTCGGTGGCCCGTCAAACGTCAGCGGCCTAGCGTTTTCGCCGGATGGCCGATGCCTTCTCTACCTTTCCCTCAGGGAGGGCGACAGCCATCGAGTTCTTTACGCCATCTCCTTGGGTGGAGGCGAATCGACGCGTTTGTTGGAACACTCGACGTCGATTGCGAGCTACTCCTTGAGCCCAACCGGAGATCGGATCGCCTTTCTGGCCACGGACGCGGAACCCGAGATGAGGAAGACGCTGCGCGAGGGTGGATTCAAGGCCATCGCTTACGAGGAAGACGAGCGGTTCTCACGGGTATGGATTGCCGACCGGCTGGATGGCGGGCAGTCGTTCAACGATGCGCGGCAACTGAAGCTGGAGGGCAACGCCTCGAGCCTGTCCTGGTCGCCGGTCGGAAATCTGATCTCGGTGGCCCTGGCCCCGACCCCATTGATCGATGACACGTATATGCACCGACGTCTGCATATCGTAGACGTGGCGTCCGGCCTTGTCGTCGCTCGAATCGACAATCCCGGAAAGCTAGGGGCCACCAGCTGGAGCCCTGACGGCACGTACCTGGCGTTCATATCCGGAGAGACCCTCAACGACCCGAAGGAAGGCCGTCTGATGGTGGCCAACGCGACGACCGGGGAATACCGTGATGTCGTCCCCGGTTTCGAGGGCCATTTCACGCTCGCGCGCTGGACGGACGATCACACCATTCGGTATCTGGCTGACGTGGGCGTCGAGACCGAGATCGGGGAGGTACGGCACGACGGATCGAACCGATCGGTGGTTCACTCGTCGGGCGAGGCGGTATTCACCTCGTTCAGCGTGTCGCGCGACGGAAACGTGATGGCCGCGAGCGGTGAGAGCCCCAGACACCCCACCGAGTTGTTCGTGCAGGTTGGAGGCGACGGACCTCTGCAGCGCGCCACGGATTCCAACCCGTGGCTGGCCGACATAAGGATGGCCCCGCAGGAAGTCGTCCGCTGGACGGCCCGGGACGGCCTGAGTCTGGAAGGCATTCTCATCCGTCCCCTCGACGAGCGGAGCGGGCAGGCCTATCCGCTGATCGTTCACGTCCACGGCGGACCCGAAGCCCACAACCGGAACGGGTGGCTGACGTCCTACTCCCGTCCGGGGCAGACCGCCGCCGGCCGTGGCATCGCCGTTCTGTATCCCAACTACCGCGCGAGCACCGGACGAGGGGTCGAGTTCAGTATGCTTGACCATGCCGATATGGGAGGCCGCGAGTTCGACGACATCGTGGACGGTGTCGACCACCTGATCGCCATCGGGATCGCCGATTCGGCCAGAGTCGGCGTAACAGGCGGATCTTACGGGGGCTACGCCACGGCATGGCTGTCGACCTACTACAGCGACCGCTTCTCTGCGGGCGTGATGGCGGTCGGCATCAGCAACCAGATATCCAAGGTGGGGACGAGCGATATTCCGGATGAGATGTTCCTGGTCCACAATCGACTGCGACCCTGGGATGATTGGGAGCTCTTTCTGGAGCGCAGCCCGGTCTACTGGGCGGACCGGTCCACCACTCCACTCTTGATCCTGCACGGTACAGAAGACAAGCGGGTGAATCCCGGGCAGTCGATGGAGATGTACCGCCACCTCAAGCTGCGCGGACATGCCCCGGTCCGCCTGATCTTCTATCCAGGCGAGGGACATGGGAATCGCAAGGCGGCCGCGCGGCTCGACTACAATCTCCGCGCCATGCGATGGCTGCAGCATTACCTGGTCGGTCCGGGCGGCGATATGCCGGATCGCGATCTGAACTACGACCAGGATTCCGACGCCCCGGCGGCGTAGGCGGAGATCACGGAGCCGCGGATGGTATCGGGTGAGATCACGGACGCGACGGATTCCTTCGAGGAATCGGTTCGGCAGGAGTTGCGGCCGGATCTCGAGCTAGTCCGGCGTCTCGGAGGCGGACCCCTATCCACGGTGTTTCTGGCTCGCGAGCCTGCGCTGCAGAGGCTGGTCGCCGTGAAGGTCCTGCAACCAAGAGCGACGCGCCGCACGAAAGCCATGGCCCGCTTCCGGCGGGAGGCCCGAGCTCTCGCCCGGGTCTCGCACCCGAATGTCGTCTCCATCTTCCGTGTTGGTGACCTGGCATCCCAGACACCCTATCTCGTCATGCAGTACGTGAAGGGAACCAGCCTCGCGGAGCGGCTCCGGGCCGAAGGCTCCCTGGACGTACAAGAGAGTTGTACTCTTCTCGCGGCGGTCTCTACCGCCCTTGCAGCCGTGCATTCCCACGATATCGTGCACCGGGACGTCCGGCCCGAGAGCCTCCTGTGCAGCGAAGTAGACCGCCGCGCACTCCTGGCGGACTTCGGACTCGCGGCGTTCCTTGCGTCGCAGGACTCCCCAGAGGAAAAGATCACGACGGCGGGCCACCTGGTGACCGACCTCGAGTACTCCGCTCCCGAGTTGCTGGGCGGCGAGGAGCCCACCGCGGCGTCTGACCTCTATTCACTGGGTGTACTGGCCTATCGGGTTCTCACCGGTGACGGCCCGTACCATGCTTCCACGGCGACCGGTCGGGTGCACGCACATCTCCGAGATCCACCTGTGCGGCTTCGCGATCGCGAGATCGAGCCTCCCGGGGACCTCCAGGATCTTCTCGATGCATGCCTCGCCAAACAACCGGAAGATCGGCCGAGCGCCGCCGAGTGTGCTTCCCGCTTTCAAAGACTGGCAGCGTGGATGGCCGACGACCCCGCGCCACCTGCCGCGACGGATTTTCGATTGCCTTCCGATCGCGGTCCAGGGCAGACCGCACAACCCCTGGTGTATTTGCGGTTGCTGGGAGGACTCGACGTCATCGCTCGCGGCGAAGTCCAGCCATCCATCGTTCGCCAGCCGAAACGAGTGGCCCTGCTTGCGTTCCTCGCCGCGGGTCCTGAGGGCGGGTTCAGACGACGTGATTCCCTGACGGGCCTGTTTTGGCCCGAGGCCGAACCCGACAGCGCAAGGCACTCGTTGCGACAGGCCCTCTACGTCCTGCGCCGTGAGGTGGGCCCGGAGACGATACGGACACGCGGGGATGGGGAGGTCGGAGTCGATCCCACTCTGCTGGTATGCGATGCCGCCCGCTTCGAATCCATGGCTCGCAAAGGCAAGCCGGCTGAAGCTATGGATCACTACGGCGGTGACCTTCTGCCTGGGTTCTATGTCGACGACGCTCCCGAGTTCGAGCAGTGGCTCGCCGTGGAACGAGTCCGCCTGCGCCGGCTCGCGGCCCAATGTTGCTGGGATCTGTCAAAGGCCGCCCGGGGAAGGGCCGACCCTGCCGAGGCGTCGCGCCGAGCCCACGAGGCGGTGGATCTGGATCCGTTCGATGAGACCGCACTTCATCGACTGATAGAGCTGCTCGACACCGCCGGAGACCGGGCCGGTGCCGTGGCGGCTTTCGAGCATTTTGCTG
>JABDQB010000177.1 GCA_013042495.1 Gemmatimonadota bacterium | reverse complement strand
GGCCAGGGCGCCCCCCGTGGGCAGGATTCCCGTGGCCGAGGCCGCGCGTCCCAGGAACATGGCCGCGTCGATCGTGTGGCGCCGGTCGAAGGCCAGCGGAAACTCGGCCGTCGCTCCCGGCGGGATGACCCCGGAACCGTCGAACGCTCCCGACGTGATGCCCGTAGCGGAGGCCAGCGCGTATCCCGCCCTCAGGCCGAATCCGGGCCAGCGCCCGCGGAGCGAGATCTCCACCCCCTTCACCGTCCCCTTGTCCCCCGTGGTGAACAACCCTGAATTCGACCCGCCGAGCCCTACGTTGCCGGTGACCAGGTCCGTGAGGTTCTTCAGGTAACCGGTGATGTCCAGGGCGACCACTTCACCGAACAACTGGCTGAACCCCGCCTCGAACGCGTTTCCCTGCTCGAAGGCCAGGTTGGGATTTCCCTGGCGGCGCACGTCCGTGCGCAACGAGTCTCCGATCGTGTTGTCGATGAAGAATTGGAAGTCCGGCGGCTGCGCAACACGCGCGTAGTTGATCCGGAAAGCGCTGCGGCCGGCCGAGTTCTTGAACGCGCCGGCCATGCCGAGGCGGGGCGTTACGTTGACCTTCCAGTCGGCGGAGGCTACCGGGGCCAGGAAGTCGGACCGGTCCAGGCTGAAGTCCAGACCCGACTGGAATCCCTCGACGCGCATGCCCGCCGTGATGGTGAACAGGGGATCGGGACGGATGCTGGCATCGAAGTACCCGGCCAGGGTCGTGGGGTAGAACCGCGCGTAGTTCGGCGCCGAACCCGCCAGGTAGGCGCGTGTGCGCTCGTAGGTCTCGACCTGGTAGAACTTGCCCTGGAATCCCCCGCGGAACGAGTTGCCGTCAGCGGTAATCAACTCGCCCGCGATGTCAGTGCCGAGGAAATCCGACCGGCTGTACGCCGCCAGGCCGGACGTGCCGGTCGTCGTGAAGATCCCCTCCGCGGCCGCGCCAAACGGTGACCCCGCGATTCCGCCCGGCGGCGCGTAGCCGGGCACGGCAACCACCGAGTCGATCTGTTGCTCGATCGGCAGGCGCACGAAACTCTCGCCCGCGAACTGGAGATCCGAGAGGCCGAAGCCGAGCACGGTCGTTCGCTCCCGAACGTCGGCCGGGTCGACGACGCCGAGATACCGATCCAGACGCTGCAGAGCGAGCCGCGCGGTCAGGTTCAGGGCGCGCCCGTCCTTCTGCGTGGAATGATCCAGGATCACCGCTCCCATCCAGGCTTCCGTGCTGCGACCGAGCTGGCTGCCGAGGTTGTACTTCAGCTCGGGCGTGTACAGCTCCCGCTGGAACCGGTTGCGCAGGAGCGTCGCCGCCAGGTTGAGGCGGCTGGAAAGGCGCTTGTCGAACCGGAGAAATCCGATCAGGCCGTCGCCCTGCTGGTACGGAAGTCCTGACTGCTCATACGGACAATACAGGGGGGCCGTCGCGGGACTGGAGCGGTAGGCCTCGATCGCCGCCGCCACCGCCGGATCCGCGTCACCGGGCTGGACGCAGGTGAGGCCGCGGGCGCGCGGCTCCGAGTCCTGCAGTCCCTGCAGCTGGAGGTCCGCGAACAGGGTGGCGCCCTCTCCGAGGAATCGCAGCGGACCGCCCGTCGAGATGTTCAGAGTGGATTGGCCGACCGAGGCGGCCTCGGGAGACAGACGGTCCGTGAGGAACTGGACACTCGTTTCCCAGCTCTCGAGGTCGCCCCGGCGCGTGGTATAGGAGACGACGCCCGACAGCGAAGAGCCGTACTCGGCTCCGAATCCGCCCGTGATCACTTCGATTTCGGACAGGGCCGTGGGCGAAAACTGCAGGCCCTGCCCCTCCGTCGCCGCCTCGACCTGGTTCTTGATCGCCATACCGTCGACCAGATACGTCTCCTGGCCGACCCTGCCGCCCCGGAAGTGCCCGTCGGATACCCCGGTCGTGAGTTCCACGGCTTCCTCGACGGTCGTGACCGGGAGCTCGCGTAGCGCCTGGCCGGGCACGATCTGGCGTGTCGCGCTGACTTCGGGCT
>JABDQB010000422.1 GCA_013042495.1 Gemmatimonadota bacterium | reverse complement strand
TGACCCTGAAGCCGGGGAATCCGAACCAGGCGTGGAGCCCCGGCTGGTTCATGGCGTGGCGGCCGACCGGGGACATGGGTGGGTCGGACTACCGACAGAACATCATCAACTGCATCGAGGGCGATTTCGATACGGACAACATCGTGCCCATCGACACCGAGCAAGGGAACATGATCGGTCCGACGATTCAGGGCGTCACGGAGCGTATCAACGGCGATCCCCACTACTGGGCGGACGGGTGCACGACCGGCCTGACGGAATGCGTCCGCGGGCCAGGCCCAGGCGCACCAGGACCAGAATCCTGCGGCGGGACCGCAGCCGATGCCGTCCCCTGCTCCGGTTACGAAGAGAGGCTGATCACGGTGCCTCTAATGGACCCGAGCGAGCACATGCGTAACGGTCTCACGGAAATCCAGTTTCGCGGCTTCATGCGCCTCTTTCTGGACGACCCGAGCGGGAACGACATCACCGGACACATACTCGGGCTCGGGGGGAGCGCCGGGGACGATGGGAATGACGACACCGGAGCGATTCCACTGTACTTGAGGCTGATCGACTAGCAGTGGCGTCGCCACCGTACCGCGAGCTGTAATTGCCAAGCGCCCCGGGTATCCGGGGCGCTTGACGCATCGGGTCAGGTTGTATTCAGCCTACCGAATCCCCATCGCCACCGGGACCAGGTGCTGCTTTACGGCAAACAGCGCCAGCTCCTGACGGTTCCGGACGCTCACCTTGCGCATGACCCGGCCGAGGTGGTTCTTCACCGTCTGCTCTCGAATGCCCAGGTGCTGGGCGATTTCCTTGTTCTCCAGGCCGCGCGCGACGAGCGTGATGATCTCCAGCTCACGGGCTGAGATCCGGTTCGGGCCGTCCTGGCTGAAGGAGGGCGCCTCGGTCGCTCTCGCCTGCACGATGGCATCGAGCCATGGGCCGGCCGCGATCTCGCCGGAAGCGACCGTCCGGATTGCGCTCAGGAGGCGATCCTCGCCCGAGGTCTTCGGGACGCAGCCCCGGGCAGACGACCGGAGGGCCAGGAGGCAGCACTCGTTGAGCTGATCCAGCGCTGCGCCCGACAGCTTCACGGACTCGGGCTTCGCCAGCATGGCGCGGATCACGCACTCCTCGTCGGAGTGGTTCACCAGGACCAGGACTCCGGCCTCCGGCACGTGCGCGTGGATTTCGTCGATCAGGGTGAGCTTTCGCCGATGGAAGTTGGTGTCCAGGATGACCAGGTCCGGCTCCAGTCGCTCGCACTCGGCCAGGACGTCTTCCAGCCGCTCGATCGTGGCCACGACCCGGAGGTCATCCTGCTGATCGATCAGGGACTGCACGCCGGCCCGGATGAGCGGAAGCTCGACCGCCACCAAAATGCGCATTGTACCGGTTGGATCGCCGTCCTGAGGAATCGACACCATCGCCTTCCTTACTGTCGTCTACTTATCTGTCTTCGTTGCGTCGGGAGTGGCCTCGGCTCACACACACACGGCCTCATGGCATGCAAGGGACACGCCACGAGCGGGAGTACGATGGTACCCTCGCGACAGGTACGCGGAGGCCGTTGTTTGAGATCATGTTGGATGCAGTTTCCAACATGACCGGCCACATCCACCGCGGGGGGCGGCCGGCACGCGGGCCGCTTCACGAAGCCCGCAATCCCGGAACCTGGAGCCAATGATCGGGAACGCATCCCCTCGCGACTAGAACCTGCCTCCTGGCGCAGCACTGCGCCGGGGAACCAGCCCACCGCAGCCTCGGAGGAGGGCCCGTTTCGGCGGGCCCTCCGAATTTGTGGCACCCTCGTTCGTCATGGCAGTGGGCTCTCACGGGCTCGTTGGGACATGTTGACCCGTACGGGAGAGAGAGCGGCGGAACGAAGACTCCGCTTGTCCGACGGTCCCCGCGAGGGCCAGATTGCGAGGCCTGAAAGCCGGCCCCGAGCCCCGGCCGACCCGGGCATCCCGGCCGGCCCGCAGCGGCCTGCAGCCTCGCGTCCGTGGCCGGAAATTTGCCGGGATCATGAGCCTGCGAGGGTCTGAACCGGACCCGGCCGCGCAGCGTTGACAGACCGATGCACCGGCGGAGAGAGAACCTCGATGAACCGAATCGTCGTGACGGGAGCCGCGGGCCAGGTGGGAAGCGAGATGGTCGAGGCGCTCAGGGACCGGTACGGCCGCGATGCGGTGCTGGCCACGGACATCCGCGAGCCGGGCGATCCAGGCGAATTCGGTCCCTTCCGACCTCTCGATGTCACCAACCCTCATGCCGTCGCGGAAGTCGTCCGGAGTCACGCGGCGGACTGTGTATACCACCTGGCCGCGATCCTGTCGGCCCGTGGAGAAAGCGCTCCGCAGCAGGCCTGGGCCGTGAACATGGGGGGGCTGTACAACGTTCTCGAAGTGGCCCGGAGGGAGGGTTGCTCGGTATTCACCCCGAGCTCCATCGCGGCATTCGGGCCCTCGACGCCGGCCGATCCGACGCCGCAGGACACGATCCAGCGGCCGAACACCGTATACGGAGTTACGAAGGTCGCCGGCGAACTGCTGAGCGACTACTACCACGAGCGTTTCGGAGTGGACGCCCGCGGGGTTCGCTATCCGGGGCTCATTTCGTATCTCACGCCGCCGGGCGGCGGGACCACCGACTTCGCGGTCGAGATCTACTATGAGGCGGTGGCCCATGGACGGTACACCTGCTTCCTGGGGCCGGAGACGCAGCTGGACATGATGTACATGCCGGACGCGATCCGCGGCTCGATCGAGTTGATGGAGGTCGACCCCGAGAGCCTCCACCATCGGAACGCCTTCAATATGACGGCCATGCAGGTCACGCCCGAGTCTCTGGCCGCTGCGATCCGGGAGCACATCCCGGAGTTCACGATCGAGTACGACGTGGACCCGGTTCGGCAGGCGATCGCCGATTCGTGGCCCCGGCGGATCGACGACAGTGCGGCGCGCGACGAGTGGGGATGGAAACCGGAGTACGACCTGGCAGCGATGACCGCGGACATGATCGCGCATCTGCGCGCCAGGCGTTGACGAGCGGGCCCCATCCAGGCGCCCGCCAAACGATAGAGCCAAGAGGGACAGGTCATGAAGCGCACGACCGCCGCGGAAGCGGTATCGGTAATCGAGTCCAATCACCGCGTTTTCATACATAGCGTAGCCGCCGCGCCGGGTCGGCTGATCGAGGAGATGACCGCCCGGGCGCCCGAGCTTCGCGACGTCGAGATCGTTCACCTGCACACGGAGGGACCCGCGCCGTACGCGTCCCCGGACATGATCGGGAGCTTCCGGGTCAACGCCCTGTTCGTGGGAGCCAACGTCCGCGATGCGATCCATAAGGGTGACGCCAGCTACGTGCCGGTGTTCCTGGGCGAAACGCCGCAGCTGTTCCGGCGGAACATCCTTCCGCTCGACGTGGCGCTCATTCAGACCTCGATGCCGGATCCGCACGGCTTCTGCTCTCTCGGGGTGTCCGTCGACTGCTCGCGGGCCGCCGTGCAGACGGCGAAGCGGGTCATCGCGCAGGTGAATCCGAACATGCCGCGTACGCACGGCGACAGCATGATCCACGTCAACGAGATCGATGATTTCGTCGAAGTGGATGACCCGCTTCCCGAGGTGCCTCGGCCGGTGCTCACCGACGTCGAGCACGCGATCGGACGGTTCTGCGCGGAGCTGATCGAGGATGGGGCGACCCTGCAAATGGGCATCGGGGCGATTCCCGACGCCGTCCTGGGCTCTCTGGGCAATCACCGTGACCTCGGAATTCACACGGAGATGTTCTCCGACGGGGCGATCGACCTGATCGAGGCCGGAGTCATCAACGGCCGCAGAAAGCGCACGCACCCGGGCAAGGTGGTGGCCACGTTCGTGATGGGGACGCGGCGCGTGTACGACTTCATCAACGACAATCCGCAGGTGGCCATGCTCGACGTCGGCTACACGAACGACACGGCCGTCATCCGAAGGAACCCGCGCGTCACGGCGATCAACAGCGCGATCGAGGTCGACCTAACGGGCCAGGTGTGCGCCGACTCCATCGGGACGCGACAGTACTCCGGTGTGGGCGGCCAGATGGACTTCATCCGGGGAGCGGCCCTGTCCGACCGTGGCAAGCCTATCATCGCGCTGCCGTCGGCGACGCGACGCGGAGAGTCCCGAATCGTCCCGTTCCTCAAACAGGGGGCGGGAGTCGTGAGCACGCGTGCCCACGTGCACTACGTGGTCACGGAGCACGGCGTGGCGAACCTGTACGGCATGAACCTCAGACAGCGGGCGCGGGCCCTGATCGACATCGCCCACCCCGATCACCGGGAATTCCTCGAAGAGAGTGCCCGCGAACGGTTCGAGAAGTTCAGCGAGGTCATACTCACTTAGAAAGAAGCCTTTGGGGGCGCCCCCGGGGGCTGGGGCGGCGAGGCGTTTGAAACGAGAGGTAGTACGAATGCGGCGCACGGCGATGTTGGTGGTGGCTTTCGGTGCCCTGGTCGGACCCGGCACGCAAGTGCGGGCCCAGGAGGCGATCGGGGACTTCTATTACTTCGAACGAGCGGACGCGACGTCCGCGGAAGATAGGAGTTCGATCACGACGCTCGCCGACGAGAACTACGTCTCGGGGGCGGGCGGCCTCACGTTTCGCTGCGCGCCAGGTGGATTCGAGATGGTGGTCACGGCCACCTACCTGGGACGGAATACGAGCACCCCTGTAAGCTACGTATTCGGCGACGAAGAGCCGAAGACCGCGAGTTGGGGCCTCCGGTCCACCGGGATGGCGGCGATCGCTCCGCCAGAGGCGCGCGACGAGTTCCTGGCCCGCGCCGTGGCCGAGGAGTCGGTCGTCGTACGTGTCAGCGATTTCCAGCTGCGGAGCCACACCTACACGTTCAACCTGAACGGACTGGCCGCCGGGCTGACCCGCCTGACCTGTCGCTGACCCCGGTCAGGAAGCCTCGAACTCGATCTCCACGGTCACGATGCGGTGGGCTTCGATCGTCAGTTCCAGGGCGTGCCGCCGCGTCGGCAGCTTCGTCTCGCGTTCCTCCAGCAGGTCCGTCTTCCAGGCGCCGACGATGGCGGCGTCCGTCGTCAGCGTCTCCTCGACGGTCTCCGGGAACGGATTGTAAAGACGCACGACCAGCGTATCGCGCCGGCCGTGCTTCTTGATCGCGGTGATCGTCACCCGTCCCGACTCCTGCCGGAGCAGGCTCCGTCCACCGGCCGTGCTTCCGGCCAGCACGCCCTGGACCGTCACCGGCTCCACCCGGTAGCGCCGGCTGCACGACCGGACGGCGGCATCCCGGAACGCGCCGCGGAAGGGCAGAACCGCGTAGTGAAATATCCGTGGGCCCGGGCACTGCGCTTCCGGCGTGAACAGCGTCGGGCCGGCGTTCGAGTACCGGCGGCTCTCGAAATCGTCGCGTGACAGCCAGCCGACCCCACGCAGGAGCGTAAGGGCCAGTTCGACGTTTCCGTCGTCCTCGGCCCGGGCCTCGATCTCAGGAAGACCACGGTTCAGGACCGCGAGTCCACCGTCTCCGTCCTCGACGAGGCTGTACTCCTGCTGCGGGTACGTGCCGGCAGGTGGCTGGACCCAGTCTTTGCCGGCCCTCGGGTCGGGCAGAGGCCTCCGGTTCACCAGGAAGTGGCCGTCGGACCACACGTGATCGGCCAGCACCCCTGTCGGGAACAGGGCCCGGAGCCGGTGATCGTCCACGCGGTTGTCGAATCGGGTCTCGACCCGAACGAGAGAGCTTCCCGTCCGCAGCTCCACCCGGACCTCGACCGGGCAGGATCTTCTCGCGTCGGAGCGCTCCTGGCGATCCGGCGTCGCCGCTTCCGGAAGGTCCATCTCGAACCGTGCCGACAGGATAGCGCTCCAGCCTCCTTCCCGGACCGTTCGGACGGTGCCCTCCAGGCCGCGCGAGGTGATCGTCGTCGATCGGGCGGCACGCGAGAAGTCATACTCGTCGCCTACGTCCTCCGTGTCCTCGAGGACGTTGAGGCTCCGGTACTCCCGGCCGGCAGTCCGGTCCAGCAGGTCGAAACTGCCATCCGGATGCAGCGTGACGCGGCACAGTCCGTTGTCGAGCGCGTTTCCTTCCACTCTCACCGGGTCCGGTTCTTCGCTTTCGATGTCGTCCGCCTCCGCGAGCACGAATCGGGCGTGGCCGAGTGCCGGAAGATCCGCGACGAATTCGAGAGAAAGGAAGGTGTCGGCCGTGTCTTTCTCGCTCTCCGGCCTGAGTATCCGGGGTCCGAAGCGGTCCTCATACACGCCGAATCGCGAGGCCTGTCTCTCTCCGTCCAGTTCGACCCGGTAGTCGATCCCCCAGAATCGCTCGACTCTTCGCACGCTCTCGATCCGGCAGGGCACGGGTCGCCCCTCCCCGTCGAACAGGACGAGCCGCGACACGTCCGCGGCGGGCGGTTGCTGCACCACGAGGCGCCTGATGACCTCCGTCCTCGCGAAGGGCAGGGCATTGGCCACGCAGAGCACCGTCTCCCGGTCGTCTTCGGCCCGAGATCCGAAGGTAGGCGTCAGGTCCTTGAGGTTCCGTCGCACGAGTTGCTCACCGGACCGTATGACCGACTCGAAGCGCGTCTCCATTTCGCGGTGCACTTCGTCCGTGCTGCAGCCGCAGATCGAATCGTGCGGGTGGTTCTGTAGGAGCTCTCTCCAGCACGTATCGATCTGGCCCGCCGGATACTCGGCGCCGTGAAGAAAGCGGCTCAGAGCCGCCAGCGGCTCCACCACTTCCGACAGCAGCACCTGCGCCCGCTCATTCTCCTGTTTCAGGTAGATGCGGGTGGACCAAACGCCCGACAGGATGTGATGCAGACGACCGCCGAGGCGCTCTCCGCGGAAGGTCTCGAGGGACGAGGGGGCGTTTCGGATCGCGTCCAGATAGTCGCCGAAACCGCCGGTTCGGAATTCGGTATCGGGGAAGGCCTCGCGCAGCTCGGACAGGATCCGGTCCCGGTCCCTGGGAGGGGGAAAGTGGTCGCACCCGTTGTTCAGGAGGGCAATCCCGCAGTTGGCCCTCTCGCCGTAGGCGTCGAAGATCGCGCTCACCTGCTGCACCGCATGGGCCGGGTCCACCTCTCTCGGCGTGTGAGCGTGCCAGATCTCGTGCATCCCCAGGCCCCCGGCGTTGCAGTAGCCGCGAACCTGGTTGATCGCCAGGACCTCGCTGCCGTCCGGCGCCTGCCAGCGGTACTCCCAACCCAGCCGATCGACCTCGTCGCCGTCGCCCCGCGTGTAGATGAAGGAGTCGATCCCGGCTCCTTGCAGGATTTGCGGGATCTGAGCCACGTGCCCGAACGAGTCGGGCATGTATCCCACCTTCTGCACGCCTCCCAGCTCAGCCGCGGCCCGGTGCCCGTGCAGGAGGTTCCGCACGGTGGCTTCGCCGCTTACCAGGAATTCGTCGGGAAGGATGTACCACGGTCCGACGGCCAGCCGGCCTGACGAGACGAGTTCACGAATGCGGTCGCTCTCCTCCGGGCGGGCCGCGAGGTAGTCCTCGAGCAGAATCGCCTGCCCGTCCAGCACGAAGTGATCCAGACCGCCCGTCTCGAGGTCGTCGAACACGGCCCGGAACGCGCGATCCATGTCGACCCGGAACTCGCCGTGCGTCTGATACCACTCCCGGTCCCAGTGGGTGTGCGAGACCACGAAGGCCACCCGAGGCGCGGCGGGGGGGCTCGCGACGGCGGGGGCCGGTCCGGCCTCCCGGTCGCTCACTCGTCGTCCAGCGCGGACAGCAGCCCCCCGATCGTGCCGGTGGCCATGCAGACCGACGTGTCGGCGGCTCCATAGTAGACCCGGACCGGACTCTCCTCGCGGGCGAAGCCGTCGTCGTCGAAGTCGTCCACGATCATGCCGGAGGGGAAGACCACGTTCGGAACCTGGCCCACGAGCTCATACATCTTGCGGGGCTCGAGCACGTTCTCGCGGCTGCGTCCGATGAGATGCGCCGGGTCGTCCAGCTCGAACAGCGCGACCCCGGCCTGGTAGATGTTCACGCTGCCGAAATGAGTCGCGATTCCATGGTACAGCAACAGCCACCCTCGCCGGGTGCGCACCGGAGGGGGTCCGGCCCCGATCCGCTCGTCCCAGTAGTGGGGCCGGCCTCGCATCACGGGGCCGAGCGGGCGCCAGTTCATCAGGTCGCGAGACTCCGAGAGAACGATCTCATCTCCCGTCGCGGGAGCCCCCGGATCCAGGAGGCGGTTGGGCCGATCGAAACGCAGGTATCGGTCGCCGAACCGATGGGGGAAGACGACTCCGTTCCGGATATCGGGGTGCTCGCCAAGACCCACGAGTTCGAAGTCCCGGAAGTCCTGCGTCCGGGCCGTGCCGAGCCGGCAGCCCACGTCGGTGTCGGCCGCGAACATCACGAGAAACTCGCCGTCCAGGGGCGTGATTCGCGGGTCGTACACGTGATGAACCGTCTCGCCGAGACGGTCTATTCCCGGAATCCGAACGGCCTCCGGCCACACATTGAACTCTCTCCCGTTGCGGCTCTCCGCCATCACCAGGTACGTGCGTCGCCCCCTCGTCTGAACGCGAAGCATCAGCATGTAGCGGTCTCCCCAGCGCGCAGCGCCCGGATTGAAAACCGACGAAGGGTCGACGATCGCGGGAGGCATGGGCGGAATCTCCCGTGCCATGATGATCGGATTGTTCGAGCTGCGTACGAGCGGTCTCATTCGCTCAGTCTCCTTCCACGTCGTGCACCCATCCGTCGTCCCTGTCGTCTCTCCGCATTACGGCAAGGCGCCGCAACATCGCCCGTATATCCCGGAACCCGCCGATCGCAAACCATACCACGACGATCGCCGACACGAACACCATCAGGTACACGTACACCTGCCAGAAGCCTGCCCACGCCGCGTCCTCCACGTCCCGCGCCAGGTTGATGATCGTGCCCACGATGAAGGCGATCGTCCAGGCGCCGACCCAGATGTAGGTGGCGAAGTAGAGGAGCCGGTCGCCCCCCGTGAATTCGCGTCCCACGCCGAGGGCTCTCAGACCGCGCGACGGCAATGCGGCCACGATGTCCATCTCGCCCTCGACCGCGTGTTCGCCCCTGTGCAGCAGCCGGTCGAGGTCGAAGGTCCTCTTCGGCCCGAGCAGGGACACGGCGATATAGACCGCGGTAGACGCGGCCATGGCGATGCCCCAGAACTCCTGCCCGTTCACCGGAAAGTCATCCACGATTTGATGAATGATGATTCCGCCGACCGCGATCGACGATCCCGTGAGCATGGCCGACCAGGCGGCGGCCGTGGTCCCCCGTTTCCAGTACAGGCCACCGATGAGCACGGCGCCCGATCCACCGGCGAAGATGGCCCCGGTGATCGCGAAGAAGAGCCAGATATACTGGCTCTGCTGGAACAGGAGACTGAACAGAAAGATGAAGATCGCCACGCCGACGATCGATCCGCGCAGCGCCCGCATGTGCTGCTCCGGCGTGAAGGGCTTCTTGCGGAACGGCATCACCACGTCCTGGATGAAGATGCTTCCCCAGGAGTGCAGGTACGTGTCGTGCGTGCTCACGAACGCCGTCAACATCACGGCGGCAAAGGCTCCGAGCAGGCCTACGGGCAGCATGGTGACGAGGACCGCCGGGCCGCGCAGCTGGTTTCGGATGGTCTCCGAATCCGTTCTTGCCAGCAATTCGTTCACCGTTCCCGCCTGCGCCGAGAAGTCGGGGTGATGCAGCACGGTATAGGCGATTACCGGAACGATGAGGACGAACAGTTTCCACGGATTCTCGCGCCAGTTGGTCAGCACCTGGCCCATCTTCGCCTCGTGCGCGCTCCGTGCCGATGCGTTGTAGGCCTGCGTGCCCTGCCAGGACATCACGACGTACACCACCCCGATGGTTCCGATGAGGAAATACCAGAAGTTGAAATCGGAAACCTGGCTCGTCTTGTAGGGATTGATCAGGGATGCGTTCGCCGGGGCCATCGCGAGCGCCTCGAAGATGTGCGTCCAGTCCACCTGCAGCAGGAGGAATACCGTGACCACGATGAACACGAGGTTCACGAACACGCCCTGCACGAAGTCGGTGATGATGACCGCGACCTGTCCCCCGGTGAACACGAAGAAGATGGCCGTGCACAGCAGGAGCCCCATCAGAAGGGGGAAGGTCCCGACCGACAGCCCCGCGATCACGAGAGCGTCGGGAAGTCCGATGTAGTGGATGAAGAAGCGGGCCCCCACCGCCGGGAAGATCCCGAAGTTGATCAGACCCGCCACGAAGGCCAGCACCCCCGTGAACACCCGGAACCGCCGGCTGTAGCGTCTTTCGAAGAACTCGGGGAGCGTGAGTGAGCGCGTCTGGCGAAACCGGTAGATGACGAACCCGCTAACCGTGAGGATCAGGATCACGATGGCTTGCGAGAATCCCCACCAGGTCAGGGCGAACCCCGCCACGAAGTTCTGCTCCAGGTATCCGACGACCGTAATGGCTCCGAGGGCGGCCACTCCCTGAGACACCGACAGCAGGTACCGTCCTGCGGTCCGGCCGGCGGCCAGGAAGTCCGCGACGCTGCGCATGAAGGGCTTGAGCAGGAGCACCCCGCCGACCATGGCTGCGTATACGGCGATGAGGATCGCCCAGTCGAGCGGTGCGAAGTGCATGCCCTCAGTCCGAGATCCAGGAACGGCCGTCTTCGGCGATGTGGGCGACGCTCCCGTCCCGCAGAGTGAGCGTGGCTTCGAAACCGGAAGGAGTGAGAGAGAAGGCAGGAGGCCAGGGAAGACCCGGGTACGGCGGCGATCCAAGCCCCAACTCGGCGGCGTCGCGCGCCCACGATCCGTGCCCGACCGCGTGCTCCCTCTGCCGGTAGTACGCATGCCGCAGGGCCCACAACGCCCGCTCGGATTCCGTGACATCTCGAGCCAGGTCCTCGGCGCCCGTGCCCACGAACTCGACGATCCCCCACATCTCGGGGTAGTGCATGGCGATGAGGCCCTGTGGAGACCAAACCCAGTTGTCCTCTTCGAGGGGCTCCCCGGTCTCGGGGTCGAGTTCCTTCACGTATTCTCCGCCTTCGATCACGGACCGCCACTGCACGCGCGAGAAATTGACGCGCCACCGATCCCCTACTTCGGGTGGTGCCGGAC
>JABDQB010000418.1 GCA_013042495.1 Gemmatimonadota bacterium | reverse complement strand
CGACCGACCGGTCGACGGTTCGCCCTGCCCGCTCACGACTTCCAGGCAGCCGGAGGTTCTCGCCCGGGAATATCCAGTGCGGATCCTCGACGACGCTGGTGTTGAGGTCGTACAGCTCCGGCCAGCGGAAAGGGTCGGCGAGATAGGTTGCCGCCAGTTCCCACAGGGTGTCTCCCGACCGGACGCGATGCGTTCGGTCGGCTTCCTGCGCCGCGGCGGCAGGAGCGATCGCCAGGATCGCCGAAACAACCAACAGTGCCCGGGTAGCCCGGTTCATGATCTGCCTCCTCAGAAGGGCAGGTCGTCCTCGCCGGCGAGGGCGTCGTCCGTAAAGTCCTTCATGCTGGATCCGGCCGGTCGCTGTTGTGACGAACCGGACATGGATTCCGGTCGGTCACCGCGTCCACCCAACATGATCATTTCCCGAGCCCTGATGTCCGTGAAGTAGCGCACCTGGCCGTCCTGTTCGCTCTGACGGTACTCGACGCTGCCTTCGATGTAGACCCGGTCACCCTTCGTCAGGTAGCGTTCGCAAACATCCGCCAGCTTGTCCCAGCAGGACACGCGGTGCCACTCCGTCTTTTCCTGACGCTGGCCGCTTCGGTCCGTCCATTCGCGGCTCGTAGCGACGGACAGCGAAGCAACACGCGTGCCGGAGCCGGTGACGCGGACTTCAGGGTCACGTCCGAGGTTTCCGATCAATTGAATCTTATTGAGAGAGCGTGCCATTCTATCCTCTTATACGATAACGATATACACGAAAACAACCACATCGGGAAGCCGATGTGCCCGCCACACTACGAAACTAGACGACCGTTCGTCGGCGTGTCAACGCACCTCATCCTGCAGTGCCAGTTTCATCACGATCGCATCTTCGACGGGTTCCGTATAGTACAGTTTGCGCACTCCGACCACGGCGAACCCGAATGTCGCGTATAACCGGCGAGCGACCTCGTTCGTCTCCCTGACTTCCAGGTACAGCGCACGCGTCCCCCTGCTGACCGCGACCGCTATGCTCTCACGGAGCAGTAGTCGGCCGACGCCCGTCCCCCGTCGCTCGGGAGTCACCGCTATGTCTCCCAGTTCACCCTCGTCGGCTGCGAACCACATCACCGAGTACCCGGCCAATTCGTCCTCGAACTCAGCGACCAGGAGCGCCGCGCTCGGTCGGCGCATCAGGCCGCGGAAGGTGGATTCCTCCCACGGAGCCGTAAACGAACGCCGCTCGATGAGCATGACCGCATCCAGGTCCGCTGGACGCATCGCTCGCACCGTCGCCGGCGCCACACCCTCTGCCGCGGCCACGATCAGCCGCCCTGCTCTCGCTGCGCGGCCGGAAGCCGGACGTACTCGGGCTCCCAGCGACCCGGATCTTCCACCCGGCCCCGGTCGGGATCGACGGACGCGAGCCACAGCAGGGAGCCTGCACGAGGCACCCACAGCTCCGAGTCGAGGACGCGGCCGCCGGCCGAGCGGATAGATTCCTCCCCTGCCCCGGCCCCGTCGCCGGCAAAGAACCAGCCTGAAGGGTCCAGACCCGCGAGCACCTGTTCGAGCGAGTCCGCTCTCGGCGCGAACAGTTCTTCGAGTCCCGTCCCCACTCTGTAGCCCGCCGCGTATACCTGGCCCCGGCGGGCATCGAACATCGCGCAGACGGGCTCCGTGCATCGGGTGCCAGCCGCCACGGCCGCGAGACTCGAGAAGGAATACAGATCCAGGCCCCGGGCGTGACACAGCCCCTTCGCCAGCGCCGCGGCGATCCGCACGCCGGTGAATGAACCCGGCCCGCCGCCCACGACCACTCCCTGGAGATCGGAGGCCGTGAGACCGCAGACGGTCAGCAGACGATCGATCTCGGGCAGAACCGCCTCCGAATGCGTCGCCCGCACGGTGATGAGCGATTCGGCCAGGACCTCGTCGCCGCGGCCTACCGCCACGCTCCCGATCGGCGTGCTCGTATCCAGCGCCAGCCTGATCACGGGTGCGCCTCCGCTCCCGGAATGGGAGGCGCCGATCCAAGGGCGACGATTCCGACCCGGCGCCTCGAGGGGCTGTCGACGAAGTCGAGCCTGATGTCCCAGCGGTCCGACGGTAGATACGCGGTCGCCCGGTCCGCCCATTCCACGAATACGGCGCCGACGGACTGCACCAATGCCTCCCAGCCCATATCCAGGAGGCCCTCGACGGTGTCGACGCGGTAGAGGTCCGCGTGTTGCACGGCAGCGCCCCCGTCGACCTCGTACTGGTTCACCAGCGTGAACGTCGGACTGGGGACCGGCCCGGTGACGCCCGCTCCGCGGCAGGCGGCCCGCGCCAGGGTCGACTTCCCCGCCCCGAGCTCTCCGTACAGGCAGACGAAGACCCCTTCGTCGAACGCCACGCGGCCCAGGCGCCGGCCGAATCGCTCCAGCTCGGCCTCCGTCAAATCCAACGAGACTTCGCGGCGAGCCGTCACCGTGAGCGTCTCCCCATCGACTTCCGGGATCCCGTATCCATGGCTGCTCGCACCTCGAACAACTCGTCCCGAAGGCGAGCCGCTCGCTCGAAGTCGAGCGCCTGGGCGGCCTGCTTCATCTCGTTCTCCAGCTGGTGCGCGAGCTCCGCCGGATCCACTCCCCCGTATCGATCACCGGTGCGCGCCGATTCGGCGACTCTCGCGTCCGCTACCGAAGTCGTGAAGCGGATCTGCTCGACCGACTTCACGATCGAGCGAGGCACGATGCCGTGCTCCTCGTTGTACTGGGCCTGGACCTCGCGGCGCCGGTCCGTCTCCTGGATGGCCCGCTCCATGGAGCCCGTGATCCGATCGGCATACATCACGGCCTTTCCTTCGGCGTTGCGCGCCGCCCGCCCTATGGTCTGAATCAACGAGGTGTCGGATCGCAGGAAGCCCTCCTTGTCGGCGTCCAGGATCGCCACCAGCGACACTTCGGGAAGATCCAGCCCTTCACGCAGCAAGTTGATTCCCACGAGGACATCGAACACGCCGAGGCGCAGTTCGCGAAGAATCTCGACCCGCTCGATCGAGTTGATGTCGCTGTGCAGGTACCGAACGCGGACCCCGCGCGCCGCAAGGTATTCCGACAGGTCCTCCGCCATACGCTTGGTGAGCGTGGTCACGAGGATCCGCTCCGAGCGCGACGTGCGGCTCCGGATCTCCTCAAGCAGGTCGTCCACCTGGCCGGCGACCGGCCGGATCTCGACATCCGGATCCAGGAGTCCCGTAGGCCGGATGAGTTGCTCCACGACGATCCCCTCCGAGCGACCCAGTTCATGATCGCCCGGAGTCGCGCTGACGAATATGACCGAGGGCACGACGCTCTCCCACTCCTCGAAGTTGAGCGGCCGGTTGTCCAGGGCTGACGGCAGGCGAAATCCATACTCTACGAG
>JABDQB010000176.1 GCA_013042495.1 Gemmatimonadota bacterium | reverse complement strand
GGCCCGACAGTTCCAGGTACGCCGCGACTTGCCCTGGCCGCGCACGGATCCAACTCTGCGCCGCACTCAGGGCGCTGTCCTGCAGCCCCGAGGCCTGGAGGGAACGGATCCACACCCGGCGCAGCGCCGGAAGATCCGAGTCATCCGCACCGACCGCGGCTTCCGCCCGTGCCAACGCCCGGCGCGGTTCACCGGCTCTCTCAGCCATTTGCCTCAGCAGCACGAGGGCCGATACCGATCGCGGCTGCTCCTCGAGCAGATTCTCGAGCGCGCGCATGGCCTCGTCTTCTCTGCCAGCCTGTTCCAGCCGGATTGAGTGGTCGAGCGCACGTCTCTCCACGATCGCCGCCCCGGGTGACTCCTGGGCGAAGGCCGGGTCTGTGGCTCCCGCCACGAGGGCGATACAAGCCGCGGCGGCGGCAAGTCGTGCGAGCGTCACGGACCGTCACCCGAGACTTCACCATTCAGGCGGTCGAAATACTCGTAGACGAGGCGCCGCTGCGCAGCCGTCAACGCCTCCAGGACGGCACCGTCCGGGTACGGATATCGAGGACCGAGCTCTTCGACGGCCCCTCCTTCCGGAAGAAAGGCGACCCGAGGTCTGGCCGAGGTTGCCTCCCTTCGGTTGGCATCCCGCTCGTCCTTTTCGAGCGAGCGTCCTGCGTCGAGAAGCCTGCGAAAGAGCTGCTCCTGGCGCTCAAGGGTCTCACGGTCAAGCGCACCCGCCGACAGTCGCCGTGCAACCTCGTCGGCCTCAGCGGCCAACCCCGCAGGACGGCTGCCAAGCACGCGAGCGGCAGGGTCACCTGCCAGGTCGCGGAGGTCTTCCGAAACGGCTTCCTGTCTGGCGGCGAGCGATGCCAGGCGGTCCCGGAGCGCCTGCCCCCCCGGCATCAGGCCGAATAGCTCGCCCGACTCCGAGTTGATCCCTGCCTGCTGTCTTCCCATACCGGCGAGTCGGTCGAGGGCCTCTTCCATCCCCGTGGCCGAGCTGGCCGCCTCCATTTGTCTCCGCCCGGCCAGGAGCGATCCGGCCAGGTCGCTCAGGGCCTCCATCGCCGCCTCTCCCTGTTGCATGGCCTCGCTGCGCTGGGCCGATCCGCTCGACAGACTCCGGGCCAGAGCATCCATTTCTCGACCTGCCTGGGCCGCGGCGGGCCCGGTGCGACGATCCATCAGGGCCGTCTTCCTCCCCGCCTCCGCCAGGGACTGCGATAGATTGTCGAGTCCCTCCCGGACCGCCGACTGCTGGCCCGCCAGGTCCTCCGGGCGGTCACCCGAACGCAGACGCTCGACCAGCCTCTTCTGCTCCCTGGCCAGCTCGAGTGACTCCGTGGTCGCCCTGTTCACGGCTTCCAGCGCCTCCGCGCGCCAGTCCGTGGACAGCGCCTGGTCCGCCGCCGACAGGCTGCGCTCCGCCCGGGCGAGAGCCGTGGCCGCCCTGCCCGCTTCCTCAGAGAGCCCCGGTCTGTCCGATCCTCTATCCTTCCGTGCCTCCTGAGCCGCCGACCGCCCGTGAGAAGCCGCCTGGCGAGCATCGTTGGCTCCCTCCTTGGCGCGGTCCGCAGATTCACCAGCCTGCTGCTCATCGAGACGTGCGGCCAGTTCATCGACACGCTCGGCGAGGGCTTCCGACTCAGTAGCGACTTGGTCCTGATCGACTGCCCGGTCTGCGGCCCCGACGCTGTCTGAGATTCGTTCCTGCCGGCGTGCCAGGTTTTCGGCGGTCTGTCGGGCACCTTCCAGCGACTGCTCCAGTGCGACTCGTTCCATGAGGCCCAGAGCCTGCTCGAGCCGCTCCTCGAGATTGGCGCTCTGACGCGCGAATTCCCCGAGTGCTTCACTCAGACCTTCACGATCAAGCCCCCGGAGGGACTGTTCCAGCGCCTCGATGCGTTCCCGAAGTCCCGACTCCAGGATTTCCTCGAATAGCTGCTCAAGCTCCGCCAGGCGTTGCTGCAAATCGGAGTCGACCAGCGGCGAGTCCGCGAGGTCGCTCCCGGCTTCTCTCAGGTCCTCACGCATTCGCTCAAGATCTGCCTCGATTTCCCGCGCCTCTGCCAGCAAATTCCGAGCTTCCTGTGTCGCACCGAAGTCCGCCCTTTCGACCGCACCGCTCTGCCCGGGTTCCTGGCTCCGGCCCGGGCTCCTGCGCCGCGCGTCCTGAGCACCGTCAGACAGATCTCCAGCCCGCTCCTCGAGGGACCGGGTGTCCTGGAGTAGATCTTCGGTCCGAAGGGCGACCCGACTTCGCAATTCATCGAGGCTCGCCAGGCGGGCGCGAAATGTGTCTGACACGGCTGGCGGCGTGACCGGATTCGCGTCCCTCGCTGTCGCGTAGTACACGATTTCGTCCCCCGGAACGAACTCACCAGCCTCCAGGTCCAGGGTCGGGCGCAGGACCATTCGACGGGCACCGTGAGCTCCCGATAGCGCTTCGTACGCCGGCCGGTCCGATCGACCTCCGGCAGACTCACGCCACCATGAGAGTCCCACTTCCGCAAGTCCGTGATCGTCCCTCGCATCGATGACCAGTGCGAGCGTCTGGTCGAGCCCAAGAACGAGGTCTTCGCCGGGGTATACGAGGCTTACGGTGGGGCGTTCGTCGGGTCGGACGTGGACCATAATCGGGGACGGAATATGCATGCCCGGTACGCTGTCCTGGGGGACGATCCACCACGACAGCAACACACTGTCCGTCACTACGACGGTGGCCGCGGCCGTGACCGCATTGGAGGCCACGGCGAGGACGACCGTATCGATCCCAGCGGCCCTGGTCCGAGCGAGCCCCATGCGATCGATCGGGTGATTCGTGCGCACGTTCAGCGTCAACTGGGTTCCCGCCGGAGCGTCGAGTCGGGTGATGTGACCGCTGAGGACGTCTCGCGTTCTGCCGAGATACGGAGGATAGTCCAGCGCGACGCGTAGATCGGTAACCGTCAGTGCATCGAGTGGCACGACCGAGAAGGTGTCGGTCACGCCGCCTAGCCCATCCTCTGCCCAGAACCGAATGACCTCATCGACGGGCTCGATGCGGGCAGCGGCGATTCCGTCGACAACGGCAACACGATCCCTGCGTGGCGGGGTCCCCGAACGTGCCTGAACCAGCAGTACGCTCGACCGTCCGGACGCGGAAATAGTGACGTCGAATGCGCTCCCACGCAGGACCTGTCCACCGGGCGGACCGAGCTGAAGAGGCGGGGGCGGCGGAGGAAAAGTCACGGTCCAGGGCCGCGCCAGCGCCCCTGCCGCGCTGCGGGCAGACACGGGGTTCTCGAAGAGGCCGGCCGCCAGGAGGGCCAGCACGACGCCCAGAACAGGGAGAGCGAATCGCCGGGCCGTCCGCGCACGATTCAGCGATTTCGGAAGGAGCTCCCGGGCCGAGACCCCCTGGAGGCCCGTGGCCACCCGCATCCTGTGCAAGTCCGCCAGGCCCCCTGCTTCGACATCCTCGCCAAGCTCGATCGCGCCTAGCAGGTCACCCCGGGCCAGGCCCCTGGCCCTCTCGATCTCCACGACTCTACTGCGCAGCCGACACCCGCGCATGGAACCGCCGACCACCAGCCCCGCGACGCCAAGGGTCCCCAGGGCGCCAAGGCCCAGCAGCATCGGAAGAAGTGAACCCGGGCGTCCGAGCCAGCCGTCCGGAAGCCACATGGTCGAGAGGAGAATGACGAGTAGGGGGCCGATGAAGGCAGCGCCTCTCCAGAACGCGGTCCTGCGTCCCGTCGATCGGACTAGCGCGGCTGCGCGGGCGAGCTCTCGCCCCGCCTCGCTCGGCGTCACTTCCTTTCAGCCGCCCTGAGAGCCAGATCGTAGGCCTGATTCCTCGTCATCCCGAATTCCCCCCTTAAACGACGAGCTATCACCTGCGTCGTTTGCCCCGCAGCAGCCATCTCATTCGCGACGGTCGTCGCCGCCTCAATGTCGACCCGATTCTCGGGCGACCCGGCGCCAGAGCCTTCCAGAACGACCGTGATCTCGCCCCGCACGTTGTTCCCACTGTAATAGTCCCTGTGAGCCTCAACCGTTCCGTGGCGCACTTCTTCGTGCAGCTTCGTCAATTCGCGGCACACGGCACATAGCCTGCCCGCGGCACCCCGGGATGTCCAATCTTCGAGCAGAGCGTCCAGCCGACCGGGCGCCTCGAAGACCACCACCGTGTGCGGTGAGTCCAGAGCCTGCGCCATCCAGTCTTCGCGTTCGCGACCCTTCCGGGGCGCGAAACCGAGGAAGAGGAACCGGCCTCCCGGAAGTCCCGACGCCGAGAGCGCGGCCGTGACCGCGGAGGGACCGGGGACAGGTTCCACCCGGAACCCCGCACCGGCCACCGCCGCCACGAGACGAGTGCCCGGGTCTGAAACCGTAGGCGTGCCCGCATCGGAGATAAGCGCGCAGATCGCGCCCGCTGCCAGCCGATCGAGCACCTCGTCGATCCGTCGCGCTTCATTGTGCTCGTGAAGGGAGCGAAGCGGGGTTCGAAACCCATAGTGCCGTAGCAATGTCGCGCTGTGGCGGGTGTCTTCCGCGTACACGACGCCGGCCCCATCGAGGGTCTCGAGTGCCCGCGCCGAGAGATCGGCTAGATTGCCGATCGGCGTACCCACGATAACAAGCTTGCCTGGCGTCATTCAGACGAGCGCCCTCCTCCCCGCTCGGGGAGAGGGCGCGTATCCTCCGGTCGGTCAGGGGATTCGATCAGACGTACTGCTGGATCTTCTGCTCCAGATGTGACTTCGGAACGGCGCCGACCACGACGTCCACGAGCTCGCCGTCCTTGAAATACAGGATGCTCGGAATCGAACGTATGCCATAGCGCTGGGAGGTCGCCCGATTGGAGTCGACGTCCAGCTTTCCGACCTTGATCTTGCCGGCGTACTCGTCCGCCAACTCGGCGACGACCGGACCCACGAGACGGCAGGGTCCGCACCACTCCGCCCAGAAGTCTACGATAGCGAGTCCTTCGCTGGACTCGATTTCCTGCTCGAAGTTACCGTCCGTCAAAGTGACGAGTTCTGCAGTTGACACGATATTCCCTCGTTTAGTGGAAATGCACTGGTTGCAAGTCTAGTTTCCGGCAGCACCGGCCCCTCGAAGATCTTTCGCGCGGGGCTCCAACCGGCTCACCGGAGCGACGAATGTTCAAGATCGACCACATCGGGATCGCGGTCAATTCTCTTCAGACCGCCGTCCCCCTCTTCGAGGCCATGCTGGGAGAGAACCCTGCTGGCCGGGAAACAGTTCCCTCGGAGGAAGTAGAGGTCGTCTTCTTCGGCCACGGAACCGGCCGGATCGAACTTCTCGAGCCCATCGGCTCGGACTCCCCCATCTCGCGCTTCCTCGAACGGCGAGGCCAGGGCCTCCACCACGTCTGTCTTCAGGTCCCCGATCTGGATACGACGCTCCACCGATTGGCCGAGTCCGGGATCAATCCCGTCGCCCCCGGGATCCGCACAGGAGCAGGCGGTCTCCCTGTTGCTTTCCTGCATCCCCGCGACTGCGGTGGCG
>JABDQB010000391.1 GCA_013042495.1 Gemmatimonadota bacterium | reverse complement strand
AGACGAAGCCGTCGAGGGGCCGCGCCTCCATCCGGTTCCACACGCCCGGCGGGCTGATGGGGGGCTGCTCGGCGTAGATCGACGTCTCGCCGAACCACGTGTTGAAGCGCCAGAAGTCGATGATCTCGCAGGCGGCGTCGATCTCGGCCTGGTAACAGGTCTTGCTCTGTCCCAACATCGTCGACGCGTTCAGGACCTGGCGCCAGTCGCCGGCCAGCAGATCGGCGGCCTTCAGGAAGACCGCGGCCCGGTCCTGCCACGGCCAGTTCGACCACTCCTTCCACGCCTCCATGCACGAGTCGACGGCCATCTGGATGTGCTCGTCGGTGGCCTTGTGGTATCGGGCCAGCACGTGCGCGTGATCGTGTGGCATGACGACATCGGCGGTGTCGCCGGTCGTGTAGTCCACCCCGCCGATGATGATGGGAATCTCGATGACCTCGGACGCCATCCGGTCCAGCTTCTTCTTCAGGTCCGCCCGCTCAGGCGAACCCGGCTCGTAGCCCCACACGGGCTCGTTGATCGGCCGTGGAGGCTGAAGGTCACCCTCGATCGTCATTCCGGGACGCATATCCAGGCTCATCGGTCATTCTCCATCAGTTCGAATGGAATCGGTTCGGCCAGCGGGAACGCGAATGGCGTTCACAGGGTTCATCCTGACCGCGAGGCGGTTATTATCGTGCGATTACGGGTCGCCGCGCGGCCCCATATCCTACTGGCTTTCACGCCTCGAAGCTACCATCTGAGGATGACGATATGACGACGATCAACGAGACCCCGACCGAGGCCCCCGAGAGCCTCCAATTCTGGTGGGAGGCGGGCATTACGTGGGACCATTACCTGGGAGACGAGATCGAGGAACACATCGATCTCTGGACGGGAATCTACCGAAGGACCGTGACGCCGGATTGGGCGCTGGGCGAGGTGGAGCGGATAGGGCGTGACTGGAAACTGATCGTCATCGCCGAGGACTGGTGCGGCGACGCATCCAACCTGGCCCCGATCTTCGCCCGCCTCGTAGAAGATTCGCCCCGCATCGAGCTTCGGATCGTCAAGCGTGACGATCATCCCCAGCTGATGGACCTGTACCTGACGAACGGAAGCCGATCGATCCCGATCGTGGTGATCATGGACGAGGCGTTCCGGCCTGTGGGCCGTTGGGGCCCCCGACCGGCCGAGTTGCAGGAATTCGTGATTCGGGAGAAACGGGCCGGCGACCGGCCCGCGTCGGAGATCTACAAGGACACCAGGCGCTGGTATGCCCGTGACAGCGGAGAGACGACGCTCCGGGAAGTTCTGGCGGTCATGGCCGACGTCGCCTGACAGACAGATCAAAGAGGCTTAGATGATGGATTCCCGGTTTCCGCTCGCTACCGTGGTCGCGTTCGGTCTTCTCATCCCGGCTTCACTGGGGGCTCAGAGCGTCGAGACCCGCATTGAACGCGTTGCCGAGCGCATCGAGCAGTCCCGGGCGGACGATATGAACATCATCGCGCCCCGCCTGTTCGAGCGTGCGGAAGATCGGCTGGCGGACGCGCGAAGACGGTACGACCAGGGCGGTCGGATCGACGATATCGACCGCAGCATCGACGAAGCTCTCGAGGCGCTCGATGAGGCAGAGGACCTCGCTCCGGTCGGACGCGCCGTTCTTGGCGGTGCCCTGACGGCCCGGGTGGACGCCCTCGAGGCGAGGGCCCCTGACTACGCGGCCGAAGATTGGGAAAGGGCCGAGAAATCGGCCCGGGACGCCGGCCGGCGGATCGAGGGAAACGACCAGGCGGGTGCCGGGGAGAAGGCGGACCGGGCGGAGTCTGAATACCGGGACGCCGAGCTGAACGCGATCAGGGCCGACGTTCTGGGTCGGACGAGGGTCGAGCGGAACGCAGCTCTCGAACTGAAGGCGGACCGGCTGTCTCCGGTCCTGTTCAGCGGCGCCGATTCGTTGGTCGATGCCGCGGAGGCGGTGCTCTCCGGGGACCGGTACCAGGCCTCGAGTGCGGGCGCCCTGGCGGAGGAGGCGGCTGAGGCCTATCGGCACGCGGCGCGCCTCGCCGGGCTGGCCGACAGCATTTCCCGAAAGCGCCTGACGGTGGAGGCCGTGGCGCTTCGGGGAGAGGAGCAGGTTCGTCGGATCACCGAGGCGTTGCAGTTCGAAGCCCGTTTCACCGAGGGTGCGGCGGCGGCCGTCGACGACGCCCTGGTGGCGATCGAGAGCCTTTACGGTGACCGGGACGCGTTGCGCCGGGACCTGGAGCTGAGAGCGACCGAGATCGAACGCCTGGACCGGAGCGTAGACTCGCTGGATGCGCGGCTGGCCGAACTGGAACTGCGGGAGGCCGCCGTCAGTGCGGAGCTGCGCGAGAGGCAGCGCCGCGAGCAGCGATTCCGCGAGGTCGAGGCCATCTTCAGCCCGGCCGAGGGCGAGGTCCTCCGTTCGGAGGACCGTCTGATTCTGAGGCTCGCCGGCCTGACTTTTCCATCGGGATCGGCGGAGATCCGCCCCGACAACTTCGCGGTTCTCACCAAGGTGCAGCGCGCCATACGCGAGTTCCCGGAAGCCCGGATCGTGGTCGAGGGCCACACGGATTCGCAGGGCAACGAATCTCTGAACCAGAACCTCAGCCGGCGGCGGGCGATCGCGGTGCGCGAGTACCTGCTATCGAACATCGCGATGAGCGCCGACCGGATCACGGCGTTGGGCTACGGCGAGTCTCGGCCGGTGGCACCGAACAACACGGAAGCCGGCCGGACCCGGAATCGTCGTATCGAGATCACGCTCACGTTCGATGGAACCTGAGCTCGCCCGGTCACGTAGAGGAGGCGCGATGAGCGCGAGCCGAACACCGAACGCACTTCTCGGCGTTGCCCTGCTGGTTTCCGCCTGCACTTCACCCGAAGCGCAGGAAGCCGGGCCGCTTCCTTTTTCGCGGATTCATCTCGAGACGCAGGAAAGCGGCACCGACGTGTTGCTGCAGGCCGTCAGCGCCGTGAACGACACCGTGGCCTGGGCCAGCGGGCACGGCGGCACGTGGGCTCGCACTCTCGACGGGGGTGAGACGTGGACGGCCCGCGTGATGCCCGGCGCGGACACCCTCCAGTTCCGTGACGTGTTCGCGCTCGACTCCGAGCGCGCGTGGCTCCTCAGCGCCGGGTCCGGGGAGTTGTCACGCATCTACCGCACCGGGAACGGAGGAGCGACCTGGGAGCTTCAGTTCCTCAACCCCGAGCCCGACGGGTTCTACGACTGCCTCGAATTTCGCGATGCCGATCGCGGGATCGTGTACGGGGACGCGGTGGATGGAGAACTGCGAATTCTCCGCACCCGGGACGGGGGTGACACGTGGGAGTACACCCGTTCGCTCGACATCCCGCCGGCGCTCGCCGG
>JABDQB010000389.1 GCA_013042495.1 Gemmatimonadota bacterium | reverse complement strand
TGACGACGGCGCCCATCAGCAGACCGCCGGCGCTGCCGCCCATGGAGAAGACGCACCCGGGGTCCGAATAGCCCTGCGCGACCAGGAAGTCGGCGACGTCGATGAAATCCGTGAACGTATTCATCTTGTTGAGGAGCTTGCCCTCTTCGTACCACCAGCGACCGAGTTCCTCTCCTCCGCGGATATGCGCGATGGCGTAGACGAAGCCCCTGTCGAGAAGGCTGAGTCGGGCGGAACTGAAGCCCGCGTCCATGCTGGCCCCGTACGAACCGTAACCGTAGAGGAGTAGCGGAGCGTTGCCGTTCGGCTCGAAGCCCTTCCGGTACACGAGCGAGATCGGAACCTGCCGTCCGTCCCGGGCCGGGGCCCAGAGACGCTCCGACCTGTAGTTGGCCGGATCGAAGTCTCCGACCACTTCGATCTGCTTGAGCAGCGTGCGCTCGCGAGTCTCCATGTCGTAGTCGTACGTGGAGAACGGAGTGGTCATCGACGTGTAACCGAAACGAAGGATCGGAGTATCGAACTCGTAGTTGGCCGTCGTGAATGCCATCCACGCCGGATCGTCGAACTCGACGTAGTGCTCGGAGCCGCTCCGCGGCTTCACCCGCAGCCGGACCAGCCCTTCCTCCCGCTCCTCAATCACGAGATGGTCCGCGAAGAGATCGAACCCTTCCAGCAGCACATCGTCGCGGTGCGCCACCACTTCCTCCCAACGGGTTCGCGACGGATCGGCGACCGGGGCGCGCACCAGCCGAAAGTTCGGAGCGTTGTCGTTGGTTCGGAAGTAGAAGTGGTCTCCCAGGTGATCGACCGAGTACTCGTGATCGGGTTCCCGGGGCAGGATCACCTGGAATTCCGACATCGGATCGCCGGCGGGTACGTAGCGATACTCGGTGGACAGCGTCTGGTAGGCCGTGATGAACACGAAGTCCCGTGACCGGGTGCGGCGCACCGACACACTGAACTCTTCGTCGGCCTCCTCGTAGACCAGTTCGTCCGTGGACGGATCGGTACCCAGCGTGTGCCGGTACACCTGGTGCCAACGCAGTGTCTCTGGATCCTGACGCGTGTAGAAGAGGGTCCGGTCGTCGGCCGCCCAGGCCACGTTCGGCGTCACATCCGAAATCTCGTCCGCCAGGAACTCGCCGGTCTCCAAATCGAGGAAGCGGATCGTGTACTTCCGCCGCCCGACGTTGTCGGTGCCAAAAGCCAGCACTTTCTGATTCTCGCTGATCCCGCTCACGCCCACGCTCGCGGCGAAGTACTCGTGTCCCTCGGCGAGCCTGTTGACGTCCACCAGGACTTCTTCGGGAGCGTCGATCGTGCCTTCCCGCCGCACATGGATCGGGTATTCAGTGCCCTCTTCGAACCGGGTGTGGTAGTAGTAATCGCGGAAGCGATAGGGTACCGACTGATCGTCCTCCTTGATCCGGCCCACGATCTCATCGAACAGGCTCTCCCGCAGGCTGCCCACGTGCGCCAGCTCAGCATCCAGGTACTCGTTCTCGGCCGTCAGGTAGGCCACGACCTCCGGATTCTCCCGGTCGCGCAGCCAGTAATAGTCGTCGACCCGCGTACGGCCATGCGTGACGAGTTCCGTCGCTTCCACGCGTGCTACCGGCGCTTTGGCCTGCTCCGTCGCACCTTGGCCGCAACCCGCAGCACCCGTCGCTAGCACCATCATCAACGCCGCACCTCCCCTGAGAACTGACCCGCTGTCACGCATCCCGCACCTCGAGAGTGTCAATGTACACGGCCTGCATCCGCCTCCCATTCGGCTTGCATGGTACCGCCCGAAGTCGCACCATGACACCCCTTCGAGGGCGGTCCGGGCGGGACCGCGAAACGAATCAGAAGGAAGCACACTATGAGTAGACGGATCAGCGCTCTATTCCGAGCGATCGCCGCGTTCTCCATCCTCGCGTTCCCCGGCCGCGCTTTGGCTCAGGACGTGATGACGCCCGAACTCCTGTGGCAGCTCGAGCGCGTCTCGGCGCCCGCAGTGTCGCCGGATGGTCAGCGGATCGTGTATGGGATCCGGACGTATGACGTCGCGGCGAACAAGGGTGACACGGACCTCTTCCTTCTCGACATCGAAGGAGGGGATCCCGTCCAGCTCACCGACATGAAGGGCTCCGAAGGCTCGCCGGCCTGGAGGCCGGATGGCCAGTGGGTCGGCTTTCTGTCCAGTAAGGGTGGGTCGACCCAGCTGTGGGAGATCAAGGCCGACGGCAGGAAGATGCGCCAGGTCACCGACTTCAACGGCGGAATCGCCAACTTCCGCTACTCGCCGGATGGGACGCACATCTCGTTCACCGCGGACGTGAAGCTCGACCAGACCGTAAACGACCTGTACCCGGATCTTCCGGAAGCCGACGCCCGAATCATGGACGGGCTGATGTACCGGCATTGGGACAGCTGGCACGACTACGCCTACAGCCACCTATTCGTCGCCCCATACAAGGACGGCGAGGTCGGGGTCGCGATAGACGTCATGAAGGGACAGAAGATTGACACGCCCCTGAACCCGTTCGGCGGCGTCGAACAAATCGCATGGGCCCCGGATGGGCGGTCGGTAGCATACACGGCGAAGCTGAGCCTCGGCACCGACTATACGGTGAGTACGAACTCGGACATCTTCGTGGTCGATCTCGAATCCGACGAGACCGTGAATCTCACCGAGGGGATGATGGGCTACGATGTCGAGCCCGTCTTCTCGCCCGACGGGGGCCGAATCGCGTGGCTGAGCATGGAGCGCAACGGATACGAAGCCGACCGCAATCGGCTCTTCGTGCACGACTTCGCCGACGGTTCGAGCGTGGAGCTTACGGCCGATTACGACAACGACGCCCACTCCCCGGTGTGGTCCGCCGACGGCCGGTGGCTGTTCTTCACCAGCGAGTCCTGGGGCACGGTGCAGGTGTTCGCGGTTCCCGCCGGCGGGGGTGCCGTCCGGCAGGTGACCGATGGCGTGTTTGACTACGTGTCTCTGGACGTGGCGCAGCTCGATGGACAGGAAGTCCTCGTCGCCGCGCGTCGCTCGATGTCTTCACCAAACGAGATCTACCGGCTCGACTCCGAATCGGGAGATGCCGAGCAGATCACGTTCGCCAACCGCGAGATCCTGGCGGGCGTGGAGCTCGGCCGGGTCGAGAAGCGGATGGTCGAGGCAACGGATGGCGGAGAGATCCTGACGTGGGTGATCTACCCGCCGGGATTCGACCCGTCGCGCCGCTACCCCGCCCTGCTGTACGCCCAGGGCGGGCCGCAGGGAACAGTCTCCCAGTTCTTCTCCTACCGCTGGAATTTCCAACTCATGGCCGCGCACGGGTACATCGTGGTGGCCCCGAACCGGCGAGGGGTTCCGAGCTTCGGGCAGGCATGGAAGGAGCAGATCTCTGGAGATTGGGGCGGCCAGGCGATGCAGGACCTGCTGTCCTCGATCGACGCCCTGGCCGCCGAACCGTACGTGGACGAGAGTCGTCTCGGCGCGATCGGCGCCAGCTTCGGCGGCTACACCGTGTACTGGCTGGCCGGCAATCACGAGGGACGGTTCCGGACGCTGGTCGCGCACGCCGGCGTGTTCAACCTGGAGAGCATGTACGGAGCAACCGAGGAGATGTTCTTCGTGAACTTCGACCTCGGCGGTGCGTACTGGGACCGCGCCGACAGCTACGAGAAGTTCTCACCCCACAAGTTCGTGAAGAACTGGGACACACCGCTGCTCGTGATTCACGGGGAGAAGGACTTCCGGGTCCCGGTCGGTGAAGGCATGCAGGCTTTCACCGCGGCGCAGCTGCAGGGCCTCGAGAGTCGTTTCCTTTACTTCCCGCAGGAAGGACACTGGATCCTGTCACCGCAGAATGGGATCCTGTGGCACCGGGTGTTCTTCGACTGGCTGGGCCGTTACCTGCAGCCGGTGAGTTGAGACCCGCGGTTCCGGGGTGACATGGGCAACCTGGATCAGGCCTCTCCGCGTACCGCGGTCATGCGGGCCACGATGCGGGTGGCCAGCGCCCGCGGAAAGAAACGCGGTGACATCGTGCCCAAGCGATTGAACAGGCCCGGAATCACCAGGCGTTTCCCCTTCATCATGCCGGCGTAGCCTGCTCGGGCGACGGAAGCGGCATCGGCGGTGACCATTCGACCTCCGATCGGGGAATGCTCCATCCCCGCCCGCTTCTGGAATCCGGTGACAGTCGGCCCGGGACACAAAGCGGTGACCGTGACCCCGGTGTCGCGCAGCTCCTCCGCCAGCGCCTCCGAGAACGAAAGCACGTAAGCCTTGGTCGCGAAGTACACCGCCATGAAGGGTCCCGGCTGGAAGGCCGCGGTTGACGCCACGTTCATGATCCGGCCCTGACCGCGCTCCAGCATTCGCTCCGCATACAGTCGGGTGAGGTGCGTCAGCGCCGTGATATTGACCTCGACCATATCGACCTGGGCTCCCGTGTCGGACCGTACGAAGCGTCCCATCGTCCCGAATCCGGCGTTGTTGACCAGCACGTCCACCGTGAACTCCGCCTCGCGGAGCCGGTCGAACACCCGGTCTGGCGCTCCCGGATCTGACAGGTCGACGGACACGACCACGACCTGGACTCCGAAGTCATCCCTCAGGGCACCGGCGATCGTCTCCAGCCGATCCGCAGACCGGGCGACGAGGGCCAGATCATGTCCCTCCCGGGCGAGGATCTTCGAGAGCTCGTAGCCGATTCCACTCGAGGCGCCCGTCACCAGGGCGCCGGGCCGTGAGCGGGTCACCGGAGCCTTGCCCTTCCGACCGTATTGGCGTCCGTTCCGAACCATACCTCTCGCCGTTCGGAATCGTAATACATGTGTCGAACCGAGCCCGCTCCGCTGGGAATTTCCGACCGAGCTATCACCTGTGACGTCGACGTGTCGAACAGCAGGAGACGGTTCGGCTGCACGCCGGTCTCGACGAGCCAGATACGGTCGTCCCCGTCCACGGCCATGCCATAGGGCCGCGAGCCTGCTCCACCGGGCAGCGTGATCTCGCTCACGGCGCCGGTCTCAGGGTCCAGGCGGCCGATGTGGCCGCCGGCGTAGTCCACGTACCAGACGCCTCCATCGGAGGTTGCGACCAGGCGACGGGGCCGGGTCTCGGGCCGGGACAGCTCGTACTCTCGGAGCTCCAGTGTGACCGGGTCGACCGTCGCGATCTTTCCGCCCGCGAACTCGACAAACCAGGGTCGGTCAGCCTTATCGACCACGATCCCGTAGGGACGCGAATTGACGGTCGGAACCTCGACCAGGTCGACGATGCCGGTCGCCGGATCGAACCGGCCGACCATGGTCCCGTGCTGCACGGTGAACCAGATCAGGCCCTGGCTGTCGAACACGAGAGTATGCGGATCCGAGGCACGCTCGTCGGGCATCGGGTACTGCTCGATGTCGCCGGTCGCCGAATCCAGCCTTCCGATGTGGGCGGCCCGGTTC
>JABDQB010000380.1 GCA_013042495.1 Gemmatimonadota bacterium | reverse complement strand
CGACCAGCAGTCCCCCGGCCGCGTGAACGGCATCGGCGATCGGCTGCAAGTCCTCGATGCAACCGAAGAAGTTGGGATACTGCACTACGAAACAGGCGACGTCGTCGCCGAGCGCCGCGCCGAGCGCATCGAGATCCACCAGTCCGTCCGAACCGTGTGGAACCAGCTCCAGACCGCTGCCGAGGCCGCGAAGGTAGGTGTCGGTCACCTTGCGGTAGTGCGGATGCAAGGTCCTCGCGGCCAACACCCGCCCCCGACGCGTTACCGCGCGCGACATCACGGCCGCTTCGGCAGCCGCCGAAGGCCCGTCGTACATCGACGCGTTCGCGACGTCCATTCCCGTAAGCTCACAGATCATCGTCTGGAACTCGTAGATCGACTGCAGGGTGCCCTGCGAGACCTCTGGTTGGTAGGGCGTATACGCCGTGTAGAACTCGCTTCTACGAATGATGTGGTCTACGGCAGCGGGCACGTGGTGATCGTACTGCCCGGCCCCGGCGAAACACACCAGCGACAGGTTTTCGCCCGCGAGTCCGGTCAGTTCGCGCACCGCTTCCCACTCGGACAGGGCCTCCGGAACGTCGAGGTCCCCGTCGAGAATGAGTTCGGCGGGCACGTCGTCGAACAGCTCACGGATGTCGGAAACGCCCACCCGGTCGAGCATCTCGCGCCGATCGGCTTCACTGTGCGGAATGAAAGACATCGGTATTCCTGCCGTCGTTGGAAACCTGTCGGGAGCCGCTCAGGCTTCGGTCGGAAATATCGGTTCAGGACCCGCCGGGAACCGAGGGGTCGCGCCCGGCGCGGGTCGAGGGCCTCGCTAGTCCTCGATGAGGGCGGCGTAGGCCTCCGGCGTCAGGAGGTCATCCATCTCCGATGGGTCGGTCGCCCGAACACGGATCATCCAGCCCTCACCGTACGGATCCGAGTTCACCAGCGCCGGATCTTCTTCCAGCGTCTCGTTGATCGCGACCACCTCGCCGGAAATCGGACTGAAGAGGTCCGAGACTGCCTTGACGGCCTCGATCGTCCCGAAGACTTCCATCTTCTCGAACGCATCACCCGGAGCCGGAAGCTCGACGAACACGACGTCGCCCAGCTCGCCTTGCGCGTAGTCGGTGATCCCGATCAGGAACTCGCCCTCGGTGTCCGCCTCGCGAACGTACTCGTGCTCCTCGGTATACTGGAATCCTTCTGGGATTCCTGACATGGCAGCCCTCGCATTCGCTCACTTGTGGTCATTCGTCCAGCGCTTTCGCCGGCTGGAGGAGACTATACCGAGCCACGGCCCGGCGCTCAAGATCCTGCGCTAGCCGCCCTTGCCGCTGCGCAGCCGGCGGCGGGTCTTCCGCTCGATGCGTCGCCTCTGGCGGGCGTCTTTGGCGGTCTCGCCGGGCAGCCTGACCGTGACCTCCACCCCACCCATGATCGCCATCCCCCGGATGACCAGGCGCGGCGCATCCGGGTCCACGTAGTCGCCCGCCTGGTCCACGGCCTCGAATCCGCCCATGAGGCCCATGCCATGAGTCTCCACGGCGAGGCCAGGCGGTACGATGACCTCCACTCCCCCCATCACCGCGAGTACGTTCACGACGGTCTCGCCGGGCGGCATCCGGGCCTCCCGGAAGTCCAGACCGGCTCCCCCCATCATCGCCAGAGAGTAGAGCTTTCGGGGAGGCGTCCATGCGCCCTTCCGCTCCGACCCGCCCATGATCGCGATCTGTATTCCGGTATCCTTCACCTGGTCGGCCCGGGCTCGCGCGATCGGCGGAGCGGCCTCCTGGGCCGAAGAGTCTGTGACTACGGGGAGTCCCGACAGCAGAGCCTCGAGTTGCTCGCGGGTCGTCGCCACGTACGCGGTGTCCAACCTCGACTCGAACTCATCCACCGTGAGATTGTCCGCGGCGTACTGATCGATCAGGATCTTCACGGTGTGCTCGCGTTCGCGCTTCAGCGGCACCAATTGTCGTGATGAGTCGTCGCTCATGCGGCTCTGTCCTGGCGTTCTGTGCCCGGTCCCGGCGCATTGGTCCGCCGGGGCGCGTGTTGACGGACCAAGATATGACCAAGGGCAACCTCCCGCGAAACCGTTGCGCGCCCGGCCACGTCTGCCCAACTTCGCTCCTGGCCCTGCCGCACGAGCGGCGGTGGCACCGGTGTGGTGCCCGATGTCCCACTCTTCGAAGGGAGGTGATCCAGTGTCCGACAGACCCGAGCCTGGCTCGACACGGGCGAGCGGTCGCCTCGGCGTGAGCCGCTGAGGGGGCGGACGCCCCCTGCGCCTCTTCCGAGCGCGCGTGCCTGACGAGCGGAGCCGCCGTTGCACCGCGTCGAGTCAGGTCGAAGAGAGGGCCGTGGACTCGAAGCCGAGTTCGCGGCCTTTTCTGTGTGGGCTCGTTCGGTCGGGCGTCATGCACCCCTGAACCGAGGGCTGAGACGTTGGAATTCGGCAAGTATACGGGCGCCGGAAACGACTTCGTCATCACCGAGGCCTGCTGGCCCGACGAGCAGGGTTCGGCAGTGGCTCTGCACGTGTGTGACCGGGCCACGGGCGTGGGCGTGGACGGCCTCGTGCTCGTGTGGCGAATCGAGGCCGAGCGAGTGGGAGTGCGCTTCTTCAATCCCGACGGTTCGGCTTTCGGTACGTGTGGCAACGGTACGCGCTGCGCCGCCCGGTTTGCGGTCGACCGCGCGCTGATGGATCACTCACCGTTCGTCATCGAGACGTCTGACTCGGTGATCGAGGCCTCGGTCGACGCGGATCGCGACTGGGTCGACCTCGAATACCGCATGCCCGTCGAGGTCATGAAGCGCATCCCCGTGCAAGGACCATTCGGGCCCACCGAGGGGTGGCTCGTCAGTATCGGCGTGCCCCATTTCGTCGTACCGCTCCCCCGGAAACCAGAAGGGTCCATCGAAGACATCTGCCGGACGATTCGTCACGATCCGGCTCTCGGACCCGAGGGCGCCAACGTCAACCTGGTGACGCTCGAGAGCCGGACTCGCGGAGCGGTCCGAACGTTCGAACGTGGCGTCGAGGGTGAGACCCTTGCCTGCGGGAGCGGAGCGATGGCTTCGGTCTTCGCGCTGCGCGCCGCAGGCTTGTGCGAGGCGGGCCTCGACCTGCGTGTGATGGGCGGCTGCGATCTGCAGATTCGGGTTCAGGACGAACCGGGCCCGGATGGAGTCTATCGGCTGAGACTCGCGGGCCCCGCGATTCACCTGTTCGATGGACGGTTCGCGGCTCGCCAACCGGGCCTCGACTCCGGGGTGGAGAAGGACGCCGGGTGACAGGGGCCGCCGGGCGACTCCTCGAGTGGTTCCGATCGCGCCACCGCGACGTACCCGGTCGTAACGAGGCCGATCCTTACCGCATCTGGGTCGCGGAGGTTATGGCGCAGCAGACCCGGATTTCGACCGTGATCTCGTACTACGAGCCGTTCCTCGAGCGCTTCCCCGACATCGAGACCCTGGCCTCCTCATCGCTGGACGATGTTCTCAAGGCTTGGGAGGGCCTCGGCTATTACGGCCGGGCGCGCAACCTGCACCGGGCGGCCGGCGAAGTGCGGACCCGGTACGGCGGACGCTTGCCCGAGGATCCCGTGGCGCTGCGCTCCCTTCCGGGAATCGGCGCATACACCGCCGGTGCGGTCGCCAGCATCGCCTTCGGCCGGCCCGAGCCCGCGGTGGATGGCAACGTGCGGCGCGTACTCTGCCGCCTGTACGACCTCGAGAAGCCCACCGCCGGTGAGCTTGATGCGCAGTGCCGCGAACTGATCGCCGAGGCGCCTGGTGCGTCCGGTCTCCTGAACCAGGCATTGATGGACCTCGGCAGCTCGATCTGCGTGCCTCGCAACCCGGAGTGTAAGGCGTGCCCCGTGGCCGTGGGATGCCTGGCACTCGCAAACGGAACCATCGCCTCCCGACCCGAACGGCCACGACGGCGGCCAATCCCGCATCATGACGTCGCCGCGGCGCTCGTGTGGCGCGGTCCGCGCCTGCTGATTGCCCGGCGCCCCGAGGCGGGATTACTGGGGGGTCTGTGGGAATTCCCCGGGGGAAAAGTGGAATCCGGGGAAACGCCGGCCGAGGCGGCGCGGCGCGAAGTGCATGAAGAGATGGGCTTGGATATCGAGATCCTCAGCGCCCTGGAGGAGATCAAGCACGCCTACAGCCACTTCCGGATCACGCTGCACTTGTTCCACGCCCGCTGGCTTCGGGGAGAGGCGGATCCATCGCCGCCCACGGCTGATTCACCGCGCTGGGTGCTACCGGCCGATCTCGGGCGCTACGCTTTCCCCGCCGCCAACCACGCCGTCATTCGGCGACTCCTCCGGGGGGAGGAGCGGACGCCGGCGCCTCACGGCCTGGCATGATTCGCACCCAGGCGGCCGCGGCGGCGATCAGCATTCCTCCGGCCACGAAGCCCATTCCCGGCCCCAGCGCGCCGTATGCCCAGCCTGCCGCCACCGGTCCGATTACACGAGCCAGGGCGCTGGCTGACTGATTCACCCCCAGGACCTCGCCCTGCTCTGTGGCCATTGCGCGGCGCGAAACCAGGCTCTGCAGGGAAGGGGCCAGGAGACCCCATCCGACTCCGACCGCTAGCAGGCTGACGATCGTGGCCGGAATGCTCTGCGCCAGGCCCATCGCGATCACGCCGGCCGACAGCAGTGCCCCGCCGAGGGCCGCGTTCGCCTGCTCGCCATAGCGCTCGACCATGGGGCCGATGAGTGCGCCCTGCACGGCCGCCGAGACCATGCCCACGAGCGCGAACATCCCGCCAGCGTACAGCGCGCTCAGGCCGAGAGGGTTGTCCAGGAACAGCGGAAAGATGGTCGTGAAACCCGCGAAGCCCATCGTGCCCAGAAAGAAAACGCCGATCGGCTCCCGCAGACGCTTTCTGGAGAGGACCTGCACGGCAGAGCGCGCCCGGCCGGTGACCGCCGAGAGGGCGCCGATTCCGTCCCTGGCCCGATTCTCGACGGCCAGAGATTCCGGCAACCAGAACCAGGCAGCGGTGGCGCCGGCGAGGCTGAGGCCCGCGGCCACGAAGCCGGGTACGCCGTAACCCCACGGACTGAGACCCCCGCCGATCGCGGGACCGAAGATGAAGCCGAGGCCGAAGGCGGCGCCGATCAAGCCCATACCACGCGCCCGACGCTCGATCGTGGTCGAGTCGGCAATGTATGCCTGCGCCACCGGAATGTTGGCTCCCATGATCCCGGCTATCACGCGCGACAGCAGGAGGACTTCAAGCGATTGGGCGAGACCGAACACGACGTAAGAGGCCGCGGAGCCGAACAGGCCCACGAGAAGCAATGGGCGCCGCCCGTACCGGTCAGAGAGAGACCCCCACACGGGCGCGAACAGGAACTGCATGGCCGAGTACGACGCGATGATCAGGCCCACCTCAAAAGGCGAGGCTCCGAGCTCGGTTGCGTAGAACGGCAGCAGGGGGAGGACGATCCCGAATCCGACGAGGTCGAGGAACACCGTCAGGAAGACGATTCCCAGCGCTACGGAGCCCGTTCTACGTTCGCTCATGATTCCTCGGGTAACGGGCTCACGTCATCCAATCCGGCCATCGCGGGGACGTGGTGACCCTGCTCGCGCATGTACACGACATGCGCTCTGATCGAGGCGTCGGCCGCTCGGGCCAACTCGTCCGTCAGTGGGCCGTAGACCACGCCGCGGAGTTCGTCGACCCCGCGCGCTCCTGCGCGGACGGCATCCACCACCTGCGCGTGGCGCTCCAGCCGGTGATGCCTGTAGTGCCTCAGGAGAGCTTCGCCCTCGTCTACGGGCGAACCGTGCCCCGGATAGAGTCGGCCCGGACGGAGAGACAGGACACGACTCAAGCTCCCGAGGCAAGCCGCCACTTCTCCGTCGGGGTGGAGGACCGCGCTGCTTCCGGACCCGAGAACCAGGTCTCCCGTGAACACGGCGCGCCCCGGCAGGAGCAGGTAAGCCAGGTGGTCCGCCGAATGTCCGGGCGTCTGGATCGCACCAAGCTCGCGTTCACCGCCGTCCACCTTCAACAACTCCCCACCTGCCAGGGCTCGCCCCGAAAGGCCCCGCCGGGAGAGCGTTTCGGCAGATGCGGCGACCGGGGCACCGAAATGCCTGGAGGCGAGCTCGGCGATTGCCGAATGATCGGCGTGCGCGTGGGTCAGGCATATCGCTTCCACGGGACGGCCCGCCACCAGTTCCTCGAGGCGTTCGATCTGACCGGGTAGCGCGGGCCCGGGGTCGATCAGGATCAGCCGACGTTGGCCCACCGCGTAACAACAGGTGCCGTCGAGCGTCAGCGGACCCGGATTCGGGGTGACGAACCAGGCGACCGGTAGCGGCGGGACTTCGTTCACCCGGCTTCTTCGTAGTCCGGGTCGCCCGGGAGCACCGGTCGTACCGAATCTCCCCGCACCAACAGACGCGGCTCTACCGGTTCCGGCACGTGCTCCCGGTATCTGTCAAGCAGACGTTCCAGGTCGGGTTCGGCGGCCAGAGTCTGAAGCGTGCTTCGGGTGGGGAACAACATCGGTAGTTCACCGCGCGAGAACTGGCGGACCGCCTCCGTTGGAGTGATCCACTGATAGCCGTCGAGTTCTCCCGTGAGCTCGGGTGTGGGAGGAACCGGCGCGGCGAGCACGGTCAGAAAGAACCGTGTGTCGTATCGGCGGGCAAAACGGGCTGGTGTGATCCAGCGAGACAGGTATGCGGCGCGAAGGTCTCGAAAGGTCGCTCCGAGGGTCAATGCGGCCTCCGCGAAGTCGCACTCTCCGGCGAGCAGTTCTTCCCTCACCGCCGCTGCGGCGATCGCGTCGACCGGGTCGTCGCTCGGGAGCGAACCGGTCTCCTCGAACATCTCTCTCAGGGCTGCCACGGCAGCGGCCGCCTCCGTCGCACGCAGCGACGTGGGAAGAAGGTCGAGGGCCTCACGCCGACCATCGGATTCATCGATGACGCCGCCCGCGAACACATACGCACCCGCCGCGAAGCGGGAGGTTTCCGGTCGGCGGAGAAGAAGGACCCGGTAAGGGCTGCCGTCCGGCGGGGACCAGGCCGCGATGATCGTGGCGGCCGGTCGGGGCTCCACGGGTCGTTCACCCTCGCCGATGTGGCCGCGGGCGAATTCCTCTCTTTCGATGCGCTCCGTGGCGCGCCGCAAATTGCTCAAACGGGAAGGTCCGCGAGCGCCAGCAGCGCGATCGCCGCGATGACCAGAATCCCGGCCAGAATCAACAATAGGGCCATCGGCAGAAGCACTATGGCCGCCGCCCTCCCGGTCGTGGTCCGGTGAGACTCCCGCAGTCCCTTCACGAGCACGACCACGTACCAGGCCTGTACCGCCACCATCAACGTCGTGTAGAAGACCAGGTACGCGGCCCGGAACACGCCCGGAGTAGATCCGGCGAACCCCAGTGCGGGGGGCAGAACGGCGCTCACCAGTCCCACACCGCTTGCGTAGCAGAGTACGGTGGCCGTAGCCCCGAGGCCCCGGTGGCCCGGGGCCAGGAGGATGACGAACACGTGCAGTACGAGTGCGATAAACCCCAGCCCCAAAAGCACGGCGAACGGGGTGAGGAAGAAGCTCAGCAGCTGCAACTCCAGCGTGAGACCGAGCTCCTCGGCGGCGCCCCACGGTCCCCACAGAAACCAGAAAAGCCCCAGCAGGCCCGCGAGAATCGCCACCAGCAGAAAATAGAGCAGGGGCCTGGAGAATGGCCCGACCCACGCGATCCGACGGAAGAAGCGGTCCGGAGAAACCAGGCATTCCCACCAGGTGAGAGCCAGGTTCGCCGGGAACGGCGTGAACTCGTCCTCCCAGGCGACTCGATCCGACAGCTGATTCACCAGCTTCTGCCCTTCGGCGAGTCCGCCGGTCCCACCCGGAAACGAGCGTCGACCGCGACACTGGCCTGTCCCTCGGGGAACGCCAGGAACGGATTGATGTCCATCTCCTGAATTTCGGGGTGATCGCCTACCATCTGGCTGACGCGCTCGATGACCTCGGACAGTCTCGCCAGGTCCACGCCTTCCTCGCCACGCACGCCTTCCAGGATCCGGTATCCTCGCAACGAGTGGATCATCTCGAGGGCATCCACCGTGCTCACCGGCTGGACCCGAAAGGCCACGTCGCGCAGCACCTCGACGTACACGCCGCCCAGTCCGAACATCACGATCGGGCCGAACTGCGGTTCCGTCGTCATCCCCACGATCGTCTCCCGGCCCCCCGTCCACATCCGCTGAACAAGGACGCCCGCGTCCCGGGCGCTCGCTCCTTCGCGGTCCAGGGCTCCGGCGATCTGTCTCCAGGCCGCGCGAAGGCTGTCCTCATCCCGCAGGTCCAGCTTCACCGCACCGGCTTCTGTCTTGTGCACGATGTCCTGCGATACCGCCTTCATGACGATCGGGTAGCCCATTTCGCCCGCCGCTTCGACCACCCTCTCTTCGGTCGTCGCGATCGCGAAGGGCGCGATCGGGATCCCGTAGCAATCCAGGACCTCGAACGACTCGGGAACCGTGAGACGCTCGCGTTCCTCACGCAGCGCGGCGGCGATGATCTCGCCGACGCGGGCCGCATCCACCGCGAACCGGCGGACCTCCGCAACCGGTCGGTCCAGCCATTTCCGGTACCGCCACATCGCACCGAGGGCCCGGGCCGCCGACTCGGGGAACCGGTACGCCGGAATCGGCGTGTCCTGCAATTCGGCCATGCCCTGCGGCAGGCCTCGCTTACTCATCAACACTGCCAGGACCGGTTTTCCACACCCCTGGGCACCTCGGTTGATCGCAGCGGCGATCACCGGCGCCTCCAGCCCCAGCGGCACGTAAGAGGCGATAACGGCGTCGATTCCTGGATCTGCGACGATGATCTTCATCGCCCGCTCAACCTGCTCGGGCGTCGCACTGGCGATCATGTCGACGGGATTCGCGACGCTCGCTTCCGCGGGAAGGTGCTCCCGCAACTGGCTCTGCGTGTCGTCAGACAGGGGCGCGACCTCGAGACCGAAGCCCTCACAGGCATCCGCGATGATGATCCCGGGTCCACCGGCATTCGTCAGCACCGCCACCCGTCGACCCTGCGGCAGCGGCGCCTTGCTGAAGGCGATCGCCGCGTCGAACAGGGCTTCGACCGTATCCGCCCGGAGCACTCCACACTGTGCGAATAGCGCGTCCGTTGCGATGTCCACCTGGGCCAGAGCGCCCGTGTGACTGGACGCGGCCTTCGCTCCCGCCTCCGTACGACCGGCCTTCACTGCCAGCACCGGCTTCCGACGGGTCGCGCGGCGGGCGAGGGTAGTGAAATGGCGAGGGTTCCCGAACCCCTCGATGTACATGAGGATGACACCCACTTCTTCGTCGTCCTGCCAGTACTCGATCAGGTCGTTACCGCTGACGTCGGCCTTGTTGCCCATCGACACGAACTGGCTGATACCGATCCCGTACTCCATCGCGTAGTCGAGAATCGTCATCCCCATCGCGCCGGACTGGCTCATGAACGCGATCGGTCCATTCGGAGGCATGGCCGGAGCGAAGGTCGCGTTCATGGAGACGGCGGGGGACGTGTTCATCACGCCCATGCAGTTCGGGCCGACCATTCGAAGGCCGTTTTCCCGCACCAGGGCCAGGAGTTCCCGTTCCAGCTCGACACCGTCGCCGCCAACTTCCCGGAAGCCGGCCGTGATCACGACGACCCCCTTGACTCCTGTCTGGACGCATTCCCGCACGACCCCGAGGACCAGGTTCTTTGGAACGACGATCACCGCCAGGTCCGGAACCGTGGGCAGGGCGCCTATGGACGGGAAGGAGGGTACCGAGTTTACGGAGTTGGCGGTCGGATTGACGGGGTACACGGGTCCGGTGAAGCCGCTGCCGACGAGGTGCTTCAGCATCCCGTTTCCGATGCTTCCCGCTCGGCGGCTCGCACCCACTACGGCTATCGACTGCGGCCGCAGGAGACTGTCCAGCATGATGCTCTATCCCCTCTCCGCGTTCCATCGAACGCGGCATACATTATCTTGCGATATGTCCAAAGCCAGTCTGACCCGTGCCGTGGAGTTCCCGGCCGGACACCGGTACCATCGCCCCGACTGGGACGCCGCGCGCAACGAAACCGCGTTCGGCAAGTGCTCCGGGGCGCCCGGTCACGGCCACAACTATCGCGTCGAAGTCACCGTTCGGGGTGAGATCGATCCTGAGACTGGCATGGTCGTGGACCTGACGGTCCTCGACCGCCTTCTCCGTGAGCTCGTCCGGG
>JABDQB010000375.1 GCA_013042495.1 Gemmatimonadota bacterium | reverse complement strand
CTCAGGCAGGTAGCCCTCCTCGACGAGGAATCCGAAATAAGTTCGGAAAGCCGAGCGGCGTCGAGCCACGCTGCGGGCCGACAGCCCTTGGTCTCCGAGGCGTGCCAGGTGCGCCCGGAGAGCGTCGTATTTCGCCGCTCCTGGTTCCCGCACCCCTATGGCATGCAGATCCTCGATCAGACTCGCGCAGTCGGCCAGGTAGGCCTCCACGGTTCGCTTCGCCAATCCACGCTCGTAGAGCAGAAAATCAGCAAACTCCTCCAACCGAAAGCGGTTCTTCGCCTCGTCGAGCGACGAAGGGGCGGGTGCGGATCGTCGCCGATCACTCATCGCGGGGCGCCTTCGACTCCTCGAAGTGACGTGAGCGCCACCAGAGCCACGCCAGGGCCAGCGCCACGGCCAGGGCGATCAGGCCGACGGTCGTGTTCACCGCCGTGAGAGCGCTCATGATTCGAGGGATGTTCCGCGAGGCCAGGACTCCGCCGACGACCAGGACCGCGTACCAGATCGCGGACGCGACGGCCAGGGGAAGTGCGGTGCGCGCGAACCCCAGGCGGCTGATTCCCGCGAACGCCGGGACAAGCACCCGGAACACGGGGAAGAAGCGGCTGACCAGAATCGTCAGGGCTCCATAGTCCTCGTAGAAGAGCGACATGCGCTCGAGTTGAGCCGGCCTGAGGAGCCACCGGCCCCACCGGGTCGAGAAGATGCCACCCCCGAAGTGCCGCGCAGCCACGTACACGCCGAGAGCGAGAAGAAGATTGCTCGCCCAGGCCACCAGGAATACCAGGCGAACGTCCAGCATCCCACGGTCCGCCAGGATCCCCCCAGCGACGACTACAAGATCCGACGGAACCGGCGGAAACAAGTTCTCGATCGCCGCACCTGCGCCGACGAGAAGATAGACGATCTCGACCGGCACATCTCCTATGAGGCGAAGGAGAGCCTCAAGCTGCTCCTGCACGGTCCCTTCCTACCCGCCCGTGCGGATCGAGGCATGCAGTGTGTCGATGTCTCCGATCTGATCGAGGAGCACGACAGCGATCGTCGCCATCCCCTCGCCACGGCCGATCCAACCCATGCCCTCGTTGGTCTTCCCCTTGACGGAGACGCACGATCCTGCAATGCGCAGCAACTCCGCGATCCGCTCAGCCATCTGGGGCACCCACGGCGCGATTCGAGGACTCTCGGTGATGATGGTGACGTCCGCGTTCACCACCTGGTAGTTTCGCTCTTCGATCAGGCGAATCGTGGCTGCCAGGAGGTCCATCGAGTCCGCCCCTTCCCAGCGGGGGTCCGAATCCGGGAAGTGCTCTCCGATATTCCCGAGGGCTGACGCTCCGAGAAGGGCATCGATCAGAGCGTGCGCGACAGCGTCCCCGTCAGAATGCCCCGTCAATCCGTCGTGATCGGGCACGCGCACTCCGCCCAGGACGAGGGGTCGCCCCGACGCGAAACGGTGTGAATCATAGCCGATGCCGACTCGCACGGGCCCTCCTATCGGGCGGCGTCCGGGTCAGGACTCCTGACTGACCCCGAGCAGGCGGAGCGCGAGGTGGGCCGCGTTCCGCGAATTGTCGATTCCCACCGTGGCGACCGGAACACCTGGGGGCATCTGCGCGATTGACAACAGGGCGTCGAGTCCGCCCAGCGTACCGGCCGATATCGGAACACCGATCACCGGGAGTCCGGTGTGCGCTGCCACGACACCTGGAAGGGCCGCGGAAAGACCGGCTCCACAGATCACCACGGAGAAGCCGTTCGTCTCTGCGGTGCTGGCCAGCTCCGCGGTTCGCACCGGATCCCGATGGGCGCTGCTCACGACGACATCGACGTCAACGCCCGCTTCCGCCAACACGTCGACCCCCTTCTGCATCACGGCCCGGTCCGACTCCGACCCCATCATGACCAGCACTCGTCCACGCATCACGGATTTCTCCTGTCCAAGCACACTGCGCAACCACAGTACCAATCCAAATCACTTCTGACCGGCGAATAGTCCTGGTATCGGGGTACGGCCTCGAAGCCCGCCTCCTCGATGAATTGCACGAGAGTGGGACGCGGCATGATGAAGTTCGTACCCGTGGCCGACACCACGTTCTCTTCCATCATCAGCGAGCCGAAGTCGTTGCATCCGAAGTGCAGCGCCACCTGAGCCACCTTCGGCCCCTGCGTGACGTAGCTGACCTGCAGGTTCTGCACGTTGTCGAGGACGAGACGGGAGATCGCGACGGTCTTCAGGTACTCGGACGCCGTGGCCTCCGGCGTGCCGTCCATTTCGGTTCCGTCAGACTGAAGAGTCCAGGGAATGAACGCCGTGAAACCGCCAGTCTCCCGCTGAAGATCGCGCACTCGGATCATGTGTTCGACACGGTCCTCTCGGCTCTCGCCGGCCCCGAACATCATGGTGGCCGAGCTCAACAGACCCCGCCCGTGGACGGCCCGGTGGATATCCAGCCAGCGACGCGTATCGATCTTCTTCTTGGCGATGCGGTCCCGGACATCGTCCACCAGTATCTCGGCGCCGGCCCCAGGCACGGAATCGAGCCCGGCGTCCTTCAATTCACCGACGACCACGTCCACGTCGATCTTGTGCACCCGTGCGATGATGTCCAATTCGGAGGCCGAAAATCCGTGCACGTGAATCGGGTGATGCGTCTTGATGTAGTCGAGCAGCCCCGTGTAGTAATCCAGCTTGAGATAGGGATTGTGGCCGCCCTGCATGAGGATCTGCACCGCGCCGATCGCCTTCGCTTCTTCGATCTTGGCCCCGATTTCCTCATTTGACAGGACATACCCCTCCTCGTGCCCCGGACGCCGATAGAAGGCACAGAACGAGCAGTCCGTGACACAGATGTTCGTGTAATTGATGTTGCGGTCCGCGATGTACGAGACCTTCCGACCTGGCGCCATTGCTGCCGCCCGTTCGCGGGCCATGGCACCGAGCTCAAGCAGGGGTCGGTCATAGAGGGCAGCGAACTCAGCGCGCTCTGTCGCATCGACCGCGGCGAGATCCGTCGAGGTGCCTCGCAAGCCCGTCGTCATGACAGCGCCGGCTCCCGCACCACGTTGTACAGGGAATCCCGTTCGACAGGTATCTTCCCCGCATCCCGGATCAGGCGGACGATCTCATCCAGGTCAAGTCCGATCGGCGTATCCGCTCCGGCCGTGTGGGTGATCTTCTCCAGGACCACCGTGCCCTCGAGGTCATCGACACCGAACGAGAGCGCGATCTGCGACACCTTCGTGGTCACCATGATCCAATGAGTCTTGATGTGCGGAACGTTGTCAAGGAATATCCGGCCGACCGCCAGGGCCTTGAGATCGTCGATCCCTCCAGTCCTGCGACCTTCCGCGCCCATCTCACGGCCCAGGGCCGTGTTGTCCGGGTGCCAGGCGAGCGGAATGAACGTGCTGAATCCCCCGGTCTCATCCTGCAAATCGCGCAGCATGAGCATGTGGTCGACTCTGTCGGCCGGCGATTCGACGTGACCGTACAGCAGTGTGCAGTTGGTCGGGATCCCCAACTCGTGGGCTTCGCGGTGCACCTGGAGCCACTCATCGGCCACGAGTTTCCGATCGGCGATCGTCGATCGAACAGCAGGGCTGAAGACCTCCGCACCTCCACCGGGCATCGCATCGAGTCCGGCTTCCTGCAGTTCTCGGATCACGTCCCGCGTCGCGATGCCCTCGATCCGGGCCAGGTGCGCGATCTCGACCGCCGTGAGCGCCTTCACCTGCACCCGCGGGTGTCTCTCCTTCAGACCCCTCACCATATCCGTGTAGTACGAAAGCGGGAGCTTAGGGTGAAGCCCCCCCACGATGTGGAACTCCCGTGTCGGCGAGTGCCGGGCTGCATCCGCTTCCGCGTAGACTTCTTCCAGGCTCATGGTGTAGGCGTCCTCCGCCACCGGACGCACGCCGTAAGAGCAGAACACGCAGACCTTGTTGAGGATGCAAACGTTGGTCGGGTTGATGTGCTGATTTGCCACGTAATACACGCGGTCACCGTTAAGTCGCCGATTCACCAGGTCGGCCATGCTTCCGACCGCCAGGAGATCATCGGTCTCGAACAGGGCGATCGCTTCCTCGCGCGAAATCCGCTCGCCCGCCTCGACCTTTTCCGCGATGGGAATCAGCTCACGGTCCTCGGGCCGGACGCTCAATTCTCCACCGGCCCGTGGATATATCACCGGCCCTCCCACGTGCGAACGGCCAGGGAGACGTTGTGCCCCCCGAATCCGAACGAGTTGGTCAGGGCAGCTCGAACCGGCATTCTGGTCGGCCCGTCGACACCGTAGTTGAGATCGCACTCTGGATCCGGGGTCTCGTAATTGATCGTTGGAGGGATCAGCCCACGCTCGCAGACCAGCAGCGAAATGCCGGCCTCGATCGCTCCTGCAGCGCCTAACGTGTGCCCCGTCATGGACTTCGTGGAACCTACGATGATCTCCCCGGCCCGATCGCCGAGAACGGCCCTGATGGCCGCCGTCTCCGTGGCGTCATTGGCCGGCGTGGACGTACCATGGGCATTGATATAGTCCACGTCCGCCGCCTCCATACCTGCGTCCGTCATGGCCAGCCGCATGGCCATCTGCGCGCCGGCACCTCCGGGGGCAGGCGAGGTCATGTGATAGGCATCGGCTGTCTGACCGAAACCGGCGATCTCGCCCAGGATGACCGCGCCCCGGGCCTGCGCATGCTCCATTTCCTCCAGGACCAGGATCCCGGCGCCCTCGCCGAGCACGAATCCATCCCGAGTTTGGTCGAACGGTCGGGAGGCCGTGTCCGGCGAGTCGTTCCTTTGCGACAGGGCCTTCATCGAGGCGAAACCGGCGATGCAGAGGGGAGTCACGGTGGCTTCCGTGCCGCCCGTGATCATCACGTCGGTTTCACCCGTGCGAATGGAGCGGAACGCCGCCCCCACCGCGTGCCCGCTGGACGCACACGCGGATACGGTCGCATAGTTCGGCCCTCGGGCTCCGTATTTCATCGAGATCATGCCCGCAGCCATGTCTCCGATGAACATGGGGATGAAGAACGGAGAGACCCTGCCGGGTCCTTGCTCGAGCAGTTTCGCGTGCTGGGTCTCCATCGTGGTAAGACCGCCGATGCCACTGCCCACGATCACACCAAAACGCTCGCCGGGCACGGACGCGACGGCGGATTCGATATCCGCGTGCTCGACCGCCTGATGGGCAGCGCCCATCGCCAGATGCAGGAAGCGGTCCGCCCTCCGAACCTCTTTGCGCTCCATGTACTGTTCGGGGTCGAAGCCCTTGACCTCGCACGCGAACCGGACGGACTGGTCAGACGCGTCGAATTGAGTGATTGGCGCCCCGCCGGAACGCCCATCGATCAGGGCATCCCATGTCTCCGCGACATCAAGGCCGACCGGCGTGACAAGGCCGAGGCCCGTGACCACCACGCGCCGTTGTTCGGACATCCGTGTCTCCTCCTCCTAGGGGGTTGGAGGTTACTCCTTGTCCTGGAGATAACGGATGGCATCACCCACCGTCTGCATCTGCTCGGCGTCATCATCGGGGATCTCCACCCCGAACTCCTCCTCGAACGCCATCACAAGCTCCACCGTGTCCAGCGAATCCGCACCGAGGTCTTCGACAAAAGAGGCCTCGTCGGTGACCTTCTCCATTTCGACGCCAAGCTCGTTGGCGATGATCTCTCTGACCTTGTCAGCCGCGTCGGACATGATCCAAACCTCTGTGTTGTTGTTTCATCTCTCCGGCGTTCCCGAATCGGTGCCGGCTACATCACCATGCCGCCGTCTACAACCAGTACTTGCCCGGTAATGTAGGCAGCGGCCGGTCCAGTCAGGAAGCGCACGGCTCCCGCGATATCCTGCGACGTTCCGAAACGTCCAAGCGGGATGCGCTCGAACAGCGCATCTCGCGCCTCCTCCGGCAGGTCCGCCGTCATGTCTGTCTCGATGAATCCGGGCGCCACCGCGTTCACGAGTACGCCCCGTGCCGCCAGCTCCTGAGCCACGGACTTCGTGAAGCCGATCAGACCAGCCTTGGATGCCGCATAGTTGGCCTGTCCGCGGTTCCCCGTCAAGCCTACGACACTGGCGATATTGATGATACGGCCGCTACGCCTCTTCATCATCCCGCGGGCGACAGCGCGCGTGGTATTGAACGCGCCCCTCAGGTTCGTCTCCAGGACGGCGTCCCAATCCTCGTCTTTCAAACGAACGAGAATATTGTCTCGCGTAATGCCCGCGTTGTTTACGAGCACATCGATAGGGCCGAGACGCTCGGTGACCGCGGCCGCGAGATCCTTGCACTCATCCGGGTCCGCCACGTCACACGCAAGTGCGAATCCCGGTCCTTCCAACAGGTCAGCGGTTTCGCGGGCCCTGTCCTCCGACCTGGCGACTACCGCCACTGCAGCGCCGGCGCGGCCCAGTTCAAGCGCGATCGCCCGACCGATGCCTCTCGAGCCGCCGGTGACGACAGCGACCTGACTGTCCAGTTCACGCATCGTCGCCCCCTTCCATCAGTGCTTGTATGGCCTCGAGATCCTCCGGACCTCCGATCGCGTGCACCACCGTGCTCCGGTCGATGCGGCGCATCAATCCGGTCAGGACCTTGCCCGGACCAACCTCGAGCCATGCGTCCGGTTGGGTAGCCCTCATCGACTCGACGCATTCTACCCAGCGGACGGGTGACGTCAACTGCTCGACCAGCAGCTCCTTGGCCTTCCCGGCTTGGGTAACCGGTCGCGCAGCAGCATTGGCGACCACAGGAAATCGGGGGTCTCGAACTTCCACGCCTTCGAGCGCCAGGCCCAGGCCTTCGCGCGCCTCCGCCATAAGTGGAGAGTGAAACGCCCCGCTCACGTTGAGCGGGAGAGCCCGCTTGGCTCCTGCGGCGAGGGCGCGCTCCCTGGCCATACCGACGGCCTGCGTGTCCCCACTGATCACGATCTGTCCGGGAGCGTTGTAGTTGGCTGGCACCACGATGCCGTCACCTGCGGCCTCGCATACCTCGATGACCGCGTCCGAATCGAGGCCGATAACCGCGGCCATGGTTCCCGGCCGGGCCGTCCCCGCCCGCCCCATGAGTTCGCCCCGCGTTCGCACCAGGCGGATAGCGTCGCGGAAATCCAGGGCTCCGGC